>JALYYZ010000377.1 GCA_030945985.1 Chloroflexota bacterium | reverse complement strand
AAGTGGTCCTCGTGCATGTGCGAGAGGACGACCAGGTCAAGAGGAGGCAAGTGCTCTATATCTATGGCAGGATTGGTGCGCCTGGTGGAGCGTAGGCCGTAGCCAAGTTTCACCTGCTCGCCTTTGTGCAGGAAGTTGGGGTCTGTAAGTATAGTGAAATCACCGTAGCGGATTATGACCGTGGCGGCGCCGATAAAGTAGATCGAACCTGCATTGAGGTCTCCGTCTCCGCTGTGAAGGTCGCTGAGTCCTGTGGGCAGGGTAAGCCTTTTTTCGTCCGGCATATTGCTTCTCCTGCGGGACCTGTGCGCGGCAGCAACGGCATGATCCAGGGCTGGGCCTCTGCATCGAGAGCACCCTGTTGTTTACAAGCGGCCGGTGCCCGTGGTGTCCGGTTGCGCTAACTCTGACAAGCTCCTATATCAATATTCGTACCCCACCTTACGCAGTTCGGCCCGATTGCACGCTTGACCGTCGTTTGCATAGCAGCCACGATTGTGCGTAACTGCGTAAGGTGAGTTCGTACCTAATGCAGCTTGTGAGACTCTCAGCGTTTGAAAGTAAAACAAAGAAATCAAAACCATCAGGGTTTTGATTTCTTTGTTCCTGGGAGGAGCGCTCTTCCCCAAGAGGTGGCTGGAAGCTGCACTAGTCATCCGTGCCTGGTCGCTGGCCTCTCCGATAATCCGAAGCACCTGACCATAAGGACTCCGCTCAGCAAGCCAAGGCCAAGCCCAGTCGCAGGGCTACGGCTGGAGCGCTTCTGGATTATCGGAAGCGTCTGATGAAGAGCCGCCGGCGGGCCGTATGCGCTCGACTCCCGAGTAAACGTTAAAGCGGCCCTTGCGAAGAAATGCAACGAGAAGCATACCCGACTCTTCGGCGAGAGCGACGGCCAGGCTTGTAGGGGCTGAGAGGACAGCTACCGCACCGATACCGGCCATGCGAGCCTTTTGTATGATCTCGAATGATGCGCGGCTGCTGACGAAGAGGATATGCCGCGAGAGGGGCAACATACCGTTGAGCAGGGCGTAACCTATCACTTTATCGACAGCATTGTGCCTGCCCACGTCTTCCCGGTGTACGAGGAGCGAACCGTCCAAAGCGAAGAGCGCAGCCGCATGCAGGCCACCCGTCGCGGCGAAGCCCTCTTGCACCTGCTGCACCGCCGCTTCAAGGCCCGTGAGCACTGCCGCGCTCACGAGACTCACATCAGGAGCCGCAGACACGCGGGCGATGTCTTCGATTCGCTTCTTACCGCATATTCCGCAGGACGACAAAGCGACAAACGAACGAGACCAGCGACTGGGGTCAACTAGAGAGCGTTCAGCGGTGTGGATATTGAAGATGTTGCTCTCGAGTTCTCCCGAGGGTCCCGAGCAGTGCCCCAGCGCCCTGATGTGGTGCAGGCCCGTTATAATCCCTTCAGTGAAGAGAAAGCCGGATGCAAGCTCCGCGTCGTGCCCAGGCGTGCGCATGGTGACTGCGACATCCAGACCAGCGAACCTGATCTGGAGCGGTTCCTCACTGGCTAACACGTCCGGCGCTGCTGTGAGCTTCGAGCCGTCCCACCTAGCTATCGTGCACGTGGAGATGCTCATAGCACCGCCAGACTCCTCGGCATCGGTCACGTCCAAGCTCACATGGGCTGGAATACCCTCCTGGTCGATCATGTCACCATCATACGCAGATAGCGCACACAGGTCAAGAGAGTAGAGGCATGCTATGGCTCGTGTCCAGGGGACCGCAAGCGTCCTGCAGGGGTGCATGGAAACAGACGGCCCTGGGGCGGAGGAATGATGAGGAGCGCACAGACCATGAGGGCAGGTGGCTCGGCGCTACCGTGCGAGCGCAGTTGCAGTGGTGCGCTATACTTTCGGTACATGTGAGTGTGAAGGGCGAGTTCATTTTTGCAAAACTGAGGAAATTACGATGACATCACTGGAGATCGCACAGGTCGTGGAAAGTGCCGAGGCGCTATCGATGCAGGACGCATATAATGCCCTGGCAGCTTACCGGCCCGAAATGGGCGCGAGCGTCGAAGTTATCGATGGCGCGGTGTGCGGTCTACTGAAAACCGTTCCATCGCCCTTTTTCAATCGGGTTCTAAAACTAGGGATTGATCAACCCGCCTCGGAAGGGACGGTCGACCGCATCCGCGAGCTATTCGAGCGACATGATCTGCCATTCGCGATCCAGCTCAGCCCGTTCGCGCGTCCTGATACGTTGAAAGGTTGGTTGGCAGAGCGTGGCTTTGTTGCGACTACCAACTGGGTCAAACTGTACCGGGACGTAACAACGCCTCCCCAAATCAAGACCGAACTACGCATCGTCCAGGCGGGCCCTAGCGACCGCGACCTCTATGGTAGAGTGGCGGCGCAGGGGTACGGTGCGCCTGATATGCTCAGGCCCTGGTTCGAGGCGCCAATGGGGCGTCCAGGCTGGACCCACTACCTCGCTTACGACGGAGACATAGCGGTGTCGGGCGCTGCAATGTTCGTGCAGGGTAATTGTGCTGCGTTGTTCGGCGCGGCAACAGTGGAGTCGCACAGGGGTCGCGGTGCCCAGGGCGCGCTAATGGTCAGGCGAATCAGGGACGCGGCGGAACTCGGGTGCCGGTGGGTCGTCACCGAGACGGGCGAAGAAACGGAAGAGGAAAAGAACCCCTCGTTGCACAACATGGTCCGAACCGGCTTCCAGATTGCATATACGAGGCCCAACTTCCGCATAGTCTAGTGGAACTCAACGGCAGCTTCTACAGGTAGCGACGCACCAGTAATTAGTTCAGAAGCTGCGCGACGTAGATGGGGCTGTGGAGATAGGGATTTAGGCGCCTACAGGGCCGTGAGCACCAGTGGCGCCGGTTCTCCACCAATTACCTCCGCATTGGAGGCTCGACTTGGCCAGGCGGTGCTTTCTCCCGTATCGAGAGGGCCTACCGGCGTGATG
>JALYYZ010000359.1 GCA_030945985.1 Chloroflexota bacterium | reverse complement strand
CTTGTTCAGGGCGCTCAGTTGAGCCCGCAGGCTGTCCACTGTCTGGCGCGTGTCCGTTGCTGCTAGTTGCTCCTCAATACTCTGGCGTGTCTTCGCCAAAATCTCGCTAACACTTGTGTCAGCCACGACGTATATTGTGAAAGTCCCGCTGTCACCCAGGTCGGTTGCGAGTGAGTCGCCTGGAGCAATATTGTATAGCGATTTGCCCGCTGCTTCGGGTATTGTAACGTAGACACCGGCTGCCTTGGGCGAGCTGTTCTTGATGTTGAGGCTGTTAGTATCGCAGCCCACCAGAGCGAGGGCGAGTGCCGCCAGCGCTAAAGTACGTCAAACTTCCTTACTGTCACGGGTCGTGCCCTCCTATCGCTTACATAGCACCGACGTGGTGAATCCCAGATCACTCTTGTCGGTGGCGGGCTCTTTCTGCCGCGTAATAACTGCGCCTGTACGGACGACTACCAGATTATATAGATCTCTGCTCTCTATCTTTAGAAGGCAATCTCCGCCGCCCTGTGCTGCCGGGCGTGGCACAGTCAACTGGTACCTACCGGGTTGCACAGCGGCAAAGTCCTGGAGTTCCATGCTTCTCATCGTGCGCTGCCTGGCGAGGATAGAATTGTCGCCTTTGCCGTCGAGGGGAGTCAGCGTGATGAGCAGCTTGTCGTCCGAGAGGTTGGCTACGCTGATCTCGCCAGTGCCCATACCTACCATGTTGAGTAGTTGATGTTGGCTAAGCGTGCCGTTCTGTATTAGAAGATAGAGCCCACCTGATGAGACTATGACGAGCAGAAGCAGTAGCATCAGGCCGCCACAGCAGCAGCCGCACGGGCTCCGGCGTCGCTGCGCAACTAGCGGGTATGGCTGAGGCACCTGCTGGTATTGTTGAGGGTATTGCGGCGTCTGTTGCGGAGGGTAAGGCTGCTGGTACTGAGGAGGTGGGTAGTACGGCTGCCCCGGAGGAGGCGTATAGTGCGGCTGTTCGGGAGGAGGCGGCTGGGCCATAAGCTATACTCGCAGAGAGCCCTGAACAGCAAACGCTGCCAGGCGCAGATGAGCACTATGGATAAGTTCAACCGGAAGCGGACCTTAAATGGAGCCAGGTCCCCGTTCAAAGGGACTTGTTTCATCTCTCTCATGCCGCAAGGACTTTGATCATCATTACCTATGTGCAGCTCTCAGGTTCGCTTCTCGGATGCGACAGAGCCGGGGGTAAGTAAGTGCAACAAAGCAGCCTCTCGCGGAAGGCAATCATACCCCAGATATATGGGGTTGTCAATGGAGAAAAGAAAAACTCCAGACGGACCTTACGGACCCTCGGGAGTTCTCTTTCCTTCAGATCCTGGAGCCGAAGCTCAAATCTCTGAAGTAGCCTTATTATACATGGCTGTGGACCTTTACGCAAGTGGACGTATCGCGAGTTATACACATCCAGGGGTAGGTAGGCAGGAGACTGCGGTTACTAGTGCCACTTCAGGCTACCTGTTGAGGAGTGAGCGCTCTTTTCCAAAGACAACAAATTAAAATACGCAGCATTTTAATTTGTTGTCCTACTTTCAAAAGCTAAAAGGTCAATGAAGCTGCACCAGGCGCTAATCTGTTTTGCCCGTCGCTACTTCCCATCACCTGGTACGATGATAGGAAGTCCTGAAAGCTGCACCAGGCGCTAATCCTTTTTGTCCGTCGTTACCAGGCTGCGGTATAGCTCCAGCGTCCTCTCGGCAATCGCCGCCCAGCTAAAGCGCTCCTCTACACGCTTTCTGCCGTTGAGGCCGAAGCGGGTGCGCATCTCGCTATCCAGAGCCACCTTGTTGATGGCGGCCGCAAGCTCACGGGCGAACTTTGCGGGATCCTGGGGGTCGAAGGTGCCCTCTTTGAGTTGCGGGTCCACCAGCAAGCCCGTCTCGTCGTGGACAACCACCTCTTTGATGCCGCCTACCGCCGAGGCTACCACTGCTGTTTCGCAGGCCATGGCTTCGAGGTTGATAATGCCGAAGGGCTCGTAGACCGATGGGCAGCAGAATACGGCGGCATGCGAGTACATCTGGATCGTGTCGGGGCGTGGCAGCATCTCCTGGATCCATATCACATCTTTGCGACCGGCGCTCACCTCCTCTATCCGCCGGGTCATCTCCTGCCCGATTTCGGGAGTGTCGGGCGCGCCCGCCAGCAGGACCACCTGGATGGAGGGGTCGATGCTGGGGATCGCGTTCACCAGGTGGATGATCCCTTTCTGGCGGGTGATGCGCCCGACGAAAAGCACATATGGTCTGCTGGGATCAACGCCGTAACGCTCAAGAGCGCTCGTGTCGGGCGTTTTGCGGTACTCGCCCAGGTCGATGCCGTTGTGGATGACGTGGACCTTTTCGGGTGATACGTTGAAGAGCCTCAGCACATCCTCTCGCGTTTCGTTAGAGACGGCGATCACCGCGTCGGCGGCCTCGATGGCGGTGCGTTCCATCCAGGCCGACATGTGGTACGCGTTGCCTAGCTGCTCGACCTTCCAGGGCCGCAGCGGTTCAAGCGAGTGTATGGTCAGCACGTAGGGCACTCCCCACAGCTTGCCGGCGAGCAGACCCGCCATATCGGTGTACCATGTGTGGCAGTGAACCACCCCGGCATCCAGCTTGTCTTTCGACATTGCCAGGCTGCGAGCAAAAGCATCCAAAGCGCCTACAAATCGTGGGTCGGTGTGTTGCACGACTTCGTCCCAGGTGCCGTACCCTTTGACGGTAAGATTGCCATCGTGAACGTCCTGGTCGCCGAAGCAGCGTACCTCTACCTGCACAAGGCGAGACAGTTCGCGGCACAGGTACTCGACATGTACGCCGGCACCACCATAGACGTTGGGCGGGTACTCTTTGGTAAAAACTGCTACTTTGCCTAATTCACCTGATTTTGGCACGCTTGACACCTCTTACAACGTTATTGTTACTCTCTTATCAGCCAATAAGCTAATTTCGCCACTTTCACATAAGTCTTCAAGATCAAATCTCCAGCTTCTGCTACCAGAACGCCATATGGTTGCCGGCTCAACAAACCCCAGCATAGTCTAACCGCCACCTGCCAAGTGGTCTGCAACCCCCCGGCGAGCCAGGTCCCGCTCCCAGCCATGCGCGTAGCTCCGGTCCTCGACCGTCTCTCCGCTGGTAAGGTTATCGACGTGAAAGTCTTCAGGGCTCAGATCGGTCCCGATCTTACAATTGCGGCCCACCTTCAGGTTATCAGGCAGGCAACTTCGTTTGCCAATGAGGGTGATGCCGCTGTTCAGCCTCGACGGCTCCTGTTTGTTAGGGGTCATGTCATCGCCGTAGCCTATCAGGCAGTGTTTGCCGACGACGACTTCTTTATCAATAATGGCACGATCTACCACGCTGCCCGCGCCGATCACGGTGTCGAAGAGTATGATCGAGTCGCGCACCACCGCGCCCTCTTCAACTATCACGCCTGGAGAGAGGACGCTGTGCTCGACACTCCCTTTGATGACGCAGCCATGTGAGATGAGGCTCCGGTTGACCTCGCTTCCACCGCGTATGCTAGCCGGCGGGCGCTCTTCACTGAGGGTGTGGATCACCCACGAGCGGTCGTAGAGGTCGAATGTAGGATGTGCGTCCAGGAGGCCCATCTGCGCCTCCCAGTATGAATGCACTGTGCCCACGTCCTGCCAGTAGCCGGTGAACGGGAAGGCGAAGACGCGCTCACCACGCGCCATCATCCTGGGGATCACATCGCCGCCAAAATCATGCCGCGTGAGGCCCTCGCCCGTCTCGTCCAGCCTCGCGTCCTCAATGAGCACGCGGGCCAGGGTCTCGCGACTGAACACATAGATGCCCATCGACCCCAGGGTGCCTAGTGGCTTTGCCGGTTTCTCCTGGAAAGAGACGACCCTCCCGCCGGCGCCGGTCTCCAGGATTCCGAAGCGGTGCCCCTCCTCAATCGGCACCACCACTGCGCCCAGGGTGGCGTCGGCCCCGTGCTGCTGGTGGAATGCGATCATCGGTCCGTAGTCCATGCGGTATATGTGGTCGCCTGCGAGTACGAGTACATACTCGCATTGCGACTCCATGATGAATCCCAGATTCTGGTAAACGGCGTCAGCGGTGCCCTGATACCACTCCGAATCGGTGCGGCCCACGTAGGGCTGGAGGATGTGTATGCCACCGTGCCTCCGGTCGAGGTCCCACGGCTTGCCGATGCCGATATGGTCGTTCAGCGAATGAGGGCGATATTGGGTGAGCACGGCCACGTCAAAAATGCCCGAGTTGACGCAGTTGCTCAGCGCAAAGTCGATGATACGATATTTGCCCGCGAATGGCACTGCAGGCTTCGCCCGTTTCTCCGATAGGAGGCTCAGCCGCTCGCCCTGCCCACCAGCCATGATGACCGCCAGTACCTTGCCCATACCCTGCCCATCCTTTCCACATAGAGTAAGTAAAGTAGATTATTTAACTTCAGCATCCCGCACGCGCACTGTGCAGGGGCAGACCACCCCGTCGCTCGATGCCTGCAGTCGCAGCGCCTCTGCCCGTGCCGTGTACGGCGTGGACGGCTCCTCTAACGTGTGTAGTGTGCCCGTCCTTCTTGTCACAATCGAGATGTGCATAAGTCGCGCCACGGGCTCTTGCCTGCCCGCCGCAACGGATGTATAATGAGGCTACTTCAGCGATTTGAGCTATGCTCCGATAACTGGAGAAAAGAAAACTCCCGAGCGTCCGTAAGGTCCGTCCGGAGTTTTTCTTTTCACTCGTTTTCTAGTGGCAAATAGCCTGTCAATAAACAATCAAAGCCCGGAGGGCTTGATTGTTTATTGACAGCAGAGCGCGCTTAGCCTATGCGCTCCAGCGCTACAACCGGGATCTGACGCGTGGTACTCTTCTGGTAGTCGGCGAACTGCGGGGACTGACTCGCCTGGTTATTATAGTGCCTGTCTCGCTCTTCACCTGTCAGCACCACCGCGTTGGCCTTGAAGCTCTCGTCGCCCACCTCAACGGTTACCTGCGGGTTTGCCACCAGGTTGTGGTACCAGTCGGGGTTGGTCGGCGCGCCACCCTTCGAGGCAAAGACCAGCAAGCGGTCGCCGTCGGTGTTGTACATGAGTGGGCTGGTGAGCTGTCGCCCGCTCTTCGCGCCCGTAGTAGTCAGCAGCAACATATTCCCGCCCTGGAAGGGTCCACCCACCTTGCCGCCGTTAGACCGGAACTCGCTTATAACGTTCTCATTCCAATTTTTCCTTGCATCATCGTCTGCCATGATAAAGCCTCCGATATTTACTTTGACAATCTGTCCGCTAGCTCAAATGATGTACTCTCCTAACGTGTGATAAATTGCTTCACCCTGTGGCGAGTTGTCACTTGCTTAGCACATACTTATAGCTTGTTGTATCATATACTGACCACTTATGCCACTGCGACGAAGAGGTACAAGTCCAGACCCAGATGCGGTTCGATCGTCTGGTGAACAGCGCGGGCGCGGTCTGTCCGGGCACGATCAATAGTTCCAATGGTGCCTCTGAGATGGTGGCGCCCTACATTGATCGTAAGCGCCAGATCCTTGACTTCTGGGGCAAAGCGCGCCTCTCTGCAAAACAAACAAATGAAAACCCGCAGGGTTTTCATTTGTTTGTTTTTCTCTTAAAGGCTGAAAGGTCGCTCGAAGTCGCACCAGACGGCCCTTGGACCTACTATCTCAACCATGTGAGATGGAATGAAGCCATTAATACTTCCCTGGTGAGGTACCAGGTTGCGCCCACGGCCGGGTACAAGGGAGCTTATCAGCCATGCCCTGCGGGCGGGATGGGACCACTCAGGCCGGCGCTGTCTGAGACCCACTTGTTGATTACCGGGCTGAGAAAGTCGACTGCTACCCAGGCGCTGGCTACTCCCACCTCGCCTACGTGATGGTGGACGCGGAACATATAGGTGGTGGTTTGTGGTGGCTCGGCACCTGTCGGTCGTACGACGTGAGACGTGCAGGTTACTTTCACCGTGCCGATGTCGCCATGACTGGTGGCGAGGGGATACCAGTCGAGGTAGCTTTTGAAAGAGAGACAACCAATCAAAACACGCACTTTTTAGATTGGTTGTCTTTGGAAAGAAATGCTCTTTCCCAAGAGGCCGCGTGAAGAGGCACTAAGCTGCCTTTCTACCCTCTGCTGAGACGCTTCAGGAGCCAAATATCTGCCAACAGCCATTTTGCAAAAAGGTGGCGCGCACCCAAGAAACATGTCAAGAGTCGCTCGTGATCACTTGACATGTTTCTTCTTTCCTACCACTTGAGGGGTTGTCTCCTGGCTGGGCATCACACCATTCGCATCATCCTTGTCGCTGAGGCTGTAGCCCTGGGCGTAGCCTCGCATGGGCGGCGACTGCCAGCACTCCGAGTGCTGTTGCGCTCAAGAGGGCAGCGAAGGCTTGCAAGGTCTGCCCGTCGGGGGCGACGATTGACTGGCCTCTTAGCGCCTGCCAGGTGAGTAGGAGCAGTACGCCCATGTAGGAGAGGCTGAATGTGAGGACGAGGGCCTTGCGGCGGCCGTTGCCCAGAGGGGCAAAGCGTCGCCTGGAGAGGAGCCAGCCTACGAAGGGCAGCACCTGCAGGGCGTGCAAGCCAACGAAGTGCGGTATGCGCAGGTCGCCGCCGACTGTGCTCCAACCGAGGAATGGTATGCCTGGGCCTCCATCCGCCAACCCCACACTGTGCGCCCCCAGCAGGGGCATCCCCTGTCCGACCTGGGCGGCAGCAATCTGCGTTCCAGTCGGCTGGGTCATTAGGAAGGCCACCGCCATACCAGCCACGGCTACGATTATCCCCATCCTGAGTGATAAGGCGAAGGCGCCATCGGAGATCTTCTGCCGGACCAACATGCCCGCCATCAGGATGCTCATAGACCAGACAATCACAATTGTGACACCCATTATAGCGAAGAGTGCAGCATCGAGCGGTGTTGACACGTTGAAGTGGCTGGTTGTACCCCGCATTACCTGGCCTACAATAATAAGCATCTCAATCAGGAAGCCGGCTGCGGTCAGGCCCGCCACAGTCGTCTTCAGCCGGGTATGCCCCTGGACGAAGGTGAGGAGCCATAGGAGAGTGAAGCTGTAAATGCTGATCGAAATGGCGAACTTGGCAGGTTTGAGCCATGCGGGCACACCTGTGATTATGCGTGGGTCGAGCGCCATGCCGGTGAGCGTGCCGACGAAGGCTACCAGCATTCCTGTACCGACCAGCATAAGTAGCGGGTTGGCGGCGAAACCCTCGTGCGCTGCCACGGCTAATCCTCGCAACAGGGCTGCGACTCTTCCCGGCCCACCTGCCTCGCTCCGAGGCGATGATGCTACCTTGCGTGATGCTGAGTAAAACATTCTGATTTCTCCCTCGTCTGTCTTGGGTCATGTCGGTTTGCGCTCTGTTGCCCCGATCATATCGGCAAGAGGGGTCACTTACGAAGTGAAGCAGGTCACGAAGTACGCGAGCAATAGCGCATTGAGGGGGTGACAAAGGTCATGGTTATGTATGACCAACCTTGCCTATAAGAGTGACCTTGCACCCGCTCGTCGTCACCCGCGCTGTGCTATACTTTTCGTGTGCAGACGTAAAGCGGTGGGGAGGTAAGAAAGGTGGCTGGAGCAAGCAGGGAAACGGTAGGTGACGCTCATTCTGCGAGGAGCGAGTTGCTCATAATGCGGGCCGGAGACATTGCGGTCTATTCAACCGCTGTGCTCGGCTACTTTTACAGCCTTCAGGCGGCTTACCGGCTGACAGCTGGCAACGTGCTGGCCTTCACCGCCATCAACATTGCTTACGCGGTGGCGACCTGGGCGACGTGGCGGGCGCTCCGCACGTTGCCGCAAGGCCACCCAGGTGTGGCGCTCGGCATGCTGGTCGTTTGCTTGCTCGCATTCGCAAGTGGACTGATGCACGCCACGGGTATCGAGTTTGACTGGCTGCTCTACTTCGCCACGGTGGGCATGGCTATCGTGGTGCTGCCCATGCGCGCAGGACTGGTGGTGGGTGCGCTCCTCTATGCGGCGGTGCTGGTTACCTTTGGGCTGCTAGGCGGGTGGGAAGGTATAGGTGCCGGGTGGCTCACCATACTGTCGGGCTTTCTTTTCGTGGGAGCCTTTTCCTTCTCGAACCGGCTCCTCACGGCGGAGCGTGAGCGCTCGGCTCAACTCGTTGCGCGAGTAAACGGCTCCAACGAAGAGCTCGCGCAGGCGCACCGGCAACTGCAAAGTTATGCTAACGAGCTTGAAGAGTTGACAATTGCCCGCGAACGAACGCGCATGGCCCGCGAGATCCACGATACGCTGGGGCACTACCTTACCATTCTCAGCATCCAGCTAGAGACGATTAGCAAGCTCCAGGAGCGCGACCCCAGGCAGGCTGCGGTGGAAGTGCAGGAGGCGCGGCGGGTGGCGGCGCAATCGATGCAGGAAGTGCGCAACGCAGTTTCAGCCCTGAGGCCCACAGGCATAGCCACGCAGAGCCTTGCTGAGGCTATCACTCAACTGGGGGACGATTTCCGGCGTGTAGCCCCAGGCACAGATCTGGTGCTCGACCTCGACGCGGGGGCGGTACCGCTCTTGCCCGACTTGCAACTCGCCCTCTACCGAGCAGCGCAGGAGACCCTCACCAACGTTCGTAAGCACTCAACCGGGGACAAAGTCCTGCTGCGCGTGCGCCACGAAGATGGCTATTATGAGATGCTCGTGCTCGATAACGGCACAGCTCCAGAAGAGGACCAGCGGGATCAGCCGCCGCGCGTACGCGGCTTTGGATTGCTCGGGCTGCGCGAGCGCATCGAACTGCTGGGGGGCGAGGTCACCGCAGGCAGAGTGGAGAGCCCCGCACGAGGGTACCGCGTCGCGATCAGGGTGCCTGGTGAGGCGCTGGCAGGCGCAAGCGCCTCACCAGTCGCACGCGGCAGTCGCGAGGCAACGGCAACTGCCCGAATCGTTGACAGAGCGAGTGGAGACGCTGAAGCCGGGATGGGCACACCGGCGGAGGCAACGGGCCATACTGGTAAGAACGCGGTTGGTGGTGCCCGTGGAGACGCCGGTGCCCTTGTGGATGCAGGGGCACTTGACGGTTCCCTCGCAGGTGCGGCTCCGGTTCAAAGCGTGCATGCAGCTGCAAGTGCGGGTGTGGAAGCTCCTGCCGGCACAAGCCTCGCTGCGGCTGGAGGGTACCGATATGCAAAGAGTGCCGATGATTCGCATACTTATCGTTGACGACCAGACCCTTGTGCGCGAGGGCTTTCGCAAGCTGCTGGAACTTGAGCCCGGGTTTGAGGTTGTGGGCACCGCAGGCGACGGCGAGGTTGCGCTTACCGCCCTGGAGCAGTTGCACGCGGCGGGCACCCCTCCCGACGTGATCCTGATGGACATTCGCATGCCGCGTGTCGGGGGCATTGCCGCCACCAAAGAGATCAAGAAGCGCTGGCCCGAGTCTCATGTGGTCATCCTAACAACCTTCGACGATGCAGAGCTGATCCGCGAGGGGCTGAGCGCTGGGGCGCTAGGCTATTCGCTGAAGGACATTACCGCCGAACAGTTGGCAATGACGGTGCGCACTGCGGCACAAGGCCAGGCGCTATTGCAGCCGGAGATAGCCCTCAAGGTCTACGCCGCCATGTCGGCCCCACCATCACCGGCGAGCGTTACGCCACAAACACAGATTTCCAGCAATGCTTTCGAGCAAGAGGGCATGACGGAGCCCCTCACAGAGCGCGAGCGACAGGTCCTCAGCCTCGTAGGCAAGGGGGCAACGAACCGCGAAATAGCTGAGACCCTTTACCTGACCGAGGGCACGGTGAAGAACCACATGACCAACGTCCTGGGCAAGATCGGCGCGCGTGACCGAACACAGGCTGCACTTATTGCGCGGGACCTGGGTCTGAGCTAAAAGGCTGCCCTTCGAGGTCAGGCAACTGTAGCAAGATATATCTCGCGGTACTGTGGCCTGGCGGATTGTAGCAGCCTGAATGAGGTGGTATTATGGCTATTACAAGTGTAGTCCAACTGGAAGGCAGTAACTTACAGGGCAGGAGAGAATATGGCGCTTCCTATTCCGCATAAGCTCTTTACCATCGATGATTATGACCGGATCATAGATTCAGGAATCCTGAAAGAGGATGACCGGGTGGAACTTCTGAGCGGGGAGATTGTGGAAATGGCTCCTATTGGACTACGACACGCGGTTTGCGTGGCACGTATTGAGGATCTTTTGCACGAGCAAACCCGTAGGAGGGCTATTGTTTGGGTGCAGAACCCGATCTGGCTCCCCGGCGACTCGGTGCCCCAGCCTGACCTTGCTCTTCTGAAACAGCGCGCTGATTTCTACCTGGAGCATCGCCCCACGCCCGAAGACGTGCTCTTGCTGATTGAGGTAGCCGACACATCCCTCTTCTCCGACCGCATTGCGAAAGTGCCTATTTACGCGCAGGCGGGCATAAACCGCCTCTGGCTGGTCAACCTGGTGGAGAATGTAATTGAGGTCTACACCGACCCCGTGGGAAGCAGCTATTCAAGTTGGGAGAAGTTGGGGCCGGGCAGCGACATACTCCTGCCGCTGGATCCTGCCGTGGCTCTTCCCGTAGTCGATATCCTTGGTTAATTCCCACAGAATCGGTGTTGTGAGCGCTACACTGGGACCTAGCAGGAATGCTGCTAAACGTCCGTGGAACTCCTGGGGCCCGGCTGCGATCACTCCTCGGCGTCGGCGAAGGCGCGCAACGCCTGGACGGACGGGACGAAATAATAGGCTCCGGTGAGTGGCGTCGCGTACCGGGTGAGCGCATCACGGATTCCGTCCTCGGTCCCTGCCATGCGCTGTAGCATCCTGTCTAGGCGGTGCCGGTCAGCGCTGAACCCCACGAACATTGTGCCGTGCACCCCGGCAGTGCCAAAGGGCGTGTTGCGCCGAAAGATCGGCAGCTCCTGCCCGTTCTCCTCAATCACCGTGCGCGAGACGTGTGATTGCGGCCCGCGTACCTCTTCGGGCAGTTCAGCGCTGTCAGCTTTGGTACGGCCCATCATCCGCTCCTGCTCTTCAACCGTGAGCGCTTCGTATGCGGGCGCGTTATGCACCCATTTCTGCACCAGCACGATGCTGCCTCCAGCGCCTGGTGTACCGTCAGGTATGAGAACGACCTCAGGCGCATTGGCCAGGCTCGGGTTCTCTGTGCCATCGATAAAGCCGGTGAGATCGCGGTTCTCGCGATAGGTCCAGCCTTCAGTTTCGTCGACCAGGGTCGCCAGAGGAGAGAGCGCGTTTATCACATCTCTTGTGACGTCGAAGACACGGTCGTAGGTATGCGCGGCGATCCAAAGCCACAGGTCGTGCTGCGTAGCGGGCATCGAGAAACCTTCTACCCCGGCCAATGCCTCGTTGAACCCGGCAAGGCCTGGTGGCATGCTGTGTGGTGTCACATCGGCCCAGAGCTCAGGTCTGAAGCCGGCTACCAAGTTTACGCCCCCGGTCGCGCTCCTGGGCTGCCTCATATTGGCGACGGCCCGCACCAGTTGCTCTGCGGCGTTATGTCCGACGTTTTCGGCTCGGTTGCTAAATTCCAGGTACGAATGCGAGCCCGCGCCCAGGGCGAAGATACCGTTCTGCGGCGTGATCATGCTTTAGCTTCTCCTTAGTTATCTCTAGCGTCTAAAGGTGTGCACCTGGCGTGCCACAGGGTCGCAACTTCCGGCTGCCGAGGGGGCACTAAGATTCCCACGCCCCTTTCGCCCTAATTCTCTGCGTGGCACCATTGGGCATCTGCCGGTGATTTCTGGGGCAAAGAGCGCCTCTCTGCAAAACAAACAAATATGACCCGCAGGGTTTTGATTTGTTTGTT
>JALYYZ010000346.1 GCA_030945985.1 Chloroflexota bacterium | reverse complement strand
CTATATGTTTTGCCGTCGGTATCCGACTGCGCCTCCATCTGGTCGGAGATGGGCAAGCCTTGCTGAGCCAACCCCCCATGAGAGTCCCAGTATTGTAGGAACTTGCCTGCTACTGTCTTGCCCGTCTCAGGGAAGGTGCGCGAGTCTGCTGCGTAAGATCTACCTCCGGTAGATCCCACTATTCCTGCGAGCAGAGACAGCGCCATCGCGGTATAAAGAATGCCACGTTTGTTCATTTCTACTCTCCTTTTCTAGCCAGACCATCTGATGGTCTGGGTTCTGTGGTATCGGGCGCGCCGGTCGGCCCTGTGGAGGTTGCCGCCAGCATGGCACGCAGTGTATCTACCAGCGCCTCCCAATCCTGGAACTGATGGGCCTCGCCATCCACCACGCGCTGAACCTTGCCGCCCCACTCTTGCTCCTCGGACATGCCACTTACCTCTTGCGTCCAAAAGCGCACGAGGAAAAGGTCTGTATGCTTCAATTGGCGTCTGGGTTTCATAGTGCCGGTTAGCCTCTGTACTTACGTACTCTCTGACATCCCTCTGCCCCGCGTGAGCAGTGGCAGAGTACTCTCACCGCTACTGTACCCGCATTCGAGGCAATTTGCGCTATACTAAAGCTATACAAAAAATCCGCCCGAACCGAGCACTGTACAGCACCCTTAAAGAGAGCATAGGGAGCCGCCGTAACCAACGGCACCACCAGCGCTCTGTTCGGCTGGGGGCCGAAAGAGTGTCGCAAAGACCAGGGTACAGGAGCTGATCGCGTTGAAGAGCTTACACGCTGCTCCTCTATCACCGTGCTCAAAATAAGAGCAGGCGAACTCCGTCGTTTGCGCGTCCTTTGCCTGGGTAGTCGAAAGTCGAGACATCGACGTGGGTCTAAGGATCGAAGAGTTGCCAGACGGTTAGGGGAGTGGCGCGGCTAGGACAAGGTACGCCCCTCCTACTCTTGAGCAGGCTTGAGCAATCTATTGAGCTGCGTGCTACATCGAGGGCGGGGGCGCCAGCGCAGATGTAGCCGAGGTGGAGACAGCCGGGGCACCCCGCACGGGTGGCGGACGCTATGGAGATACGCCCCCGCAGAAGAGAGGGCGGCCTCGATAGCCGCAGTCCGGCAACCTGAATTAACGCTCGTCAGCACTGTGCTATTCTAGTTCAACAGGTTGAGGGGCCCGGCTAGGCAGTCACAATTGGTTTAGAGCGTAGGTGAGCGCTTCCTGAACCGACATAGCTCCTCCTTCTGCCCAGGCGGCCTGGAAATCAGCTGCGTCCATATGGGCACGTGCCGAGGCCACGTTATGTTCATACTGTTCGACGCCTGTAACCGTCATTGGATGGTTGCCTGACTGGCGCATCGCCTCGGCTGCGCCCCAGAGATAGGCAGCCTCCCTCGCGTGACCTTCCCCGGAGTTTAAGGCGGCCAAACCTTCGAGGCATTTGGTGACAACCTGCAGGTAGTTTTGCTGCTGTAACAGAGGCAGCACTTCACCGTAATACTCCCATGCGGAGGCGAAATCTCCTTCTGCTATCGCCCGGGACGCCATATTCGCAAGCACGTGAACCAGGCTATTCTTGTGCCCCAGCGTGTGGCAAATAAGGAGGGCTTCCTCCTGGTAGCGACGCGCGGCAGCATAGTCTCCCGTGTGCGTCGCCACAATCCCCAGGTTATCGAGGGCGAGCACCATACCGCTCGGATCGTCTATCTGCCGGTAGAGTGCGAGGCTCTCCTCGTACAGGGCGCGCGCTTTATCCACTTCGCCCCTTGCCCAGTGAGCCACCCCAATATTGTTTTTAGTTATGGGGATGTACGCCAGAGCGCCAATCTCTCGCTCGATGTCCAGCACCTGCACATATAGCTCAATAGCCTGTGCATGCCTGCCCTGTTCGGCCTCCAGGATTGCAATGTTGTTGAGCACGCTGCTCATCCCCTTCTTGTTGCCGGTGCTATGGAAGAGCGACAGGCACTCGTTGAAGAAGCGGCGGGCCGCCTCGTGGTCGCCCTGGTTCCACGCCAGTAAGCCTGCTCCATTCATCAATTGTGTCTGGAGCTTCACGAGGTGTGGGCTTACCTCAGCGGATGTGCCGTCTGGAGCAGCGCGAAGCCACAGGAAGCTATGCCCCTTCTCAAGGGCTCTGGCCTGCCACTCTCGGCCTTCGGTGAAATAGCCACGCAAGTCCCAGTAGTAGTAGAGGGTACTCGCCAGGCGTACCGCAAGCTCGGCTGATTCGGTATCGTTCTGGTCACTACTCAGCAACCAGTTGAGTGCAGCAATCACGTTACTATAATCTGCATCCATACGCGCCAGCAGGGTTGCCTGCCGAGGTCCGCTGCGGTTGGCAGTGACTTCTTCGGCAAGCGCCGTGAAATAGCGCGCGTGAAGCAGCCGGACGGCATCTTCTTCTCCACTCAGAGCGAGCTTGTAGTAGGCGAACTCTCGGATGGCCTCGAGCAGCCCGTAGCGGTCCTCATCGTCACCGTTCCCTGGCGCACCACGATTTTGTAGCCGTACCAGGTTCTTGTTTACCAGCGACAGGAGCATATCGATAGCACGCATGGCGTACACGTCTGAGTTTTCCGGCTCGCATACCGCACTCACTGCTGCGGGCGTAAAGCCTCCGACGAATGCACCGAGCGTGCGAAAGACCGCCTGCTCAACCGCGTGTAAGAGATTGTAACTCCATTCGATGGAGGCGAGTAATGTGCGTTGCCTGGGCGGCAGGTCTCGTGCCCCGCCCTTACCCAAATCTAGCTGACGATCCAGAGCGTCCCGCATTTCCCTCGACGAAAGCTGATCTATGCGCGCCGCAGTAAGCTCTATCGCCAACGGTAGCCCCTCCAAACCTATGCATATCGCCGCCACATCTGCGGCGTTGTTCTCGTTGAGCACGAAGTCAGAAGCAACTTCCTGAGCGCGCTCGACGAACAGCTCCACCGATGGGAGGGTCCCTAATGCTAGGCGGGACGAAGTACAAGGCACAGCAATTCCTTCGTCCTTCGCCGGTACCGCAAGCGTCGGCACGGGGAAGCGACGCTCGCCTCGCACGTGCAACACTTCGCGGCTGGTCGCCAGCACCTTCAGCCAGAGACTACTTTCCAGCAGCCGCACGACCAGTGGGGCCGCGTCGAGGAGATGCTCGAAGTTGTCGAGGATGAGCAACATACGGCGCTTGTACATGTAAGCGAAGAGGGTTTCTTCGGCAGTGTGGCCGGCGCTCTCCTTCAAGCCGAGCACACGAGCCAGCCTGGTGCTCACCAGGTCAGGGTCGTCCACGGCCGCCAGCTCAACCAGGAATACCCCGTCCTCGAAGTAATCCAGCAGGTGGGAGCCTACCTGCAATGCCAGGCGGGTCTTTCCTATGCCCGGCGCTCCGGTGAGGGTGAGCAGGCGCACCCGCGCTTGCACGAGCAGACGGCCCGCTTCTGCTATTTCGCTATCCCGACCAATCAGACGGGTGAGCAGATGGGGAAGGTTAGTCTTGTGCAACCGAGCGGCGCGCCACGGAGCCCGCAGCAAGATTTCGTCGGACGCGACCCCTGTGCCCCGCGTCTCCACCTGAGATATACCGTCACCAGATGTAGTAGAACGCGCAAAGGCCACGAATGCCTCGTGTTCATCATCCGGTATGCCGAAGTACCGGGCTAACAAGAGGGCTACCTGGCGAGAAGACC
>JALYYZ010000338.1 GCA_030945985.1 Chloroflexota bacterium | reverse complement strand
TGGACTGCTTGCCGGGCACGCCCGGATGTTGGGCGCAATATGCGTCGGTGGTGAGCCTGTGTATGTAGACGCGGACCGCGCCGGCATTGCCGCCCGCCTGCAACTCGCCGAATGCCTGCCAGCACCCTGGAGATGCGCCCAAGTAACGGTGCGTGGACCCGTCAATGTCGGGGAAGAGCCCGCCGCAATCGGGGCACGGAACCATATGCGCGGTCATTGCCTGCCTCTAAATGTGGAGCTACGGCTTTACGATGGCGTTGAAGAGTGCGAATGTGCTGAGATGAAGGCCAGAATGCGCTTCCATGAGTCGGCGGAGGCTTCGGCGAAATCAGTGGCTTTGCGGTCAAAGAAGCTGTGGGGCGCGCCTGGATAGATCACTATTGTATGCTCCACGTTTGCCTTGTCTAACCGGGCGTCAAGCTCGTTTACCTGCTCAACAGGTATTCCCTGGTCGGCGCCGCCATAGAGGCCAAGCAGAGGATAATGAATTTCCTGCGCGGCTTCCAAGGCTGTGCGACCGTATCCTTCGAACTTGCGGCTAAAGCCCGAGTAGAAAGGGATCAGGCCCGCAAGCTTGAACTGCTGGGTGCCGGTGAGGAGGGTTAGAGTGCCTCCCATGCAGAAGCCCACGACAAAGGTCGGTCGCCCGGCGCGCTCGCCATGCTGCAAGTAATCGAGCGCTGCCGTTACGTCGCTGATGAACTGAGGAAAGATCATCTGCTGCACATGCGGCATGAATTCAAAGGCGTCGTCGCGAGGCGCTTGCCCCGCCGTGCGCCCGAAATAATCAATCGCCAGCGCGTCTATTCCCTGCTCGGCGAACCTGTCGGCGAGCGCCCTGTAGAAGCCGTGCAGCCCGCGCACATCTGGATAGATCAACACCTGCGCGCCTGCCGGGCTCGCCGAGCGAGCCATATAGGCAGCAAAACGGTTGCCATCAGCGGATGTTAGCTCCACATCTTCGTGGCTGGTTTCACCTGCCTGCCCCTCGGGTGCGGGCGGGCGGGCCGTATCGTCGTAACACATTGTAATTGCTCCTCATTGCTTGCTAGTACGTCACCAGCTAAAGATTGACTACTTGGTTTCATGTTTCTCACATGCGTGAGAAACATGAAACCATTAATACTTTCCTGGTAAGGTACTGGTGTATGCCGGCTAATTTGTGATTGTTTGGTTGCATTCCAGCTCACATAGTTGAGCTGGGGTCCAACTGCTTATACTTTCTCGATAAGGGACCCGTGACGGTGATAGTTACAGCGGAATGCACAAGGCACTTTTTCGTGCCTCTGCTACCCCACCGGCGAGTAGATCAAGAATAGTACCAACACCAGATTGCTGTTCCGTGCTTCCGTGTTTCATGGGAGTTTAGCGCACACCACGAGATCAGGGCTGATGCAAAGCCGGATGCAAGCACGAAGCTCTCAGGTTGATGAGCCGAATACAGTATCTTGCCATCCGGACCAGGCATTAGATGTGCAGATGCTCCGGCGGAGTTCACTTGTGGCATTAGAACAATTGCTTCGTACCTGACTTTGCATCAACCTTGGCTCCGTAATGCCGACGCTTGACAGTCACTCTAAAGGTTGATATGATTAGGGTGAAAATGATAATCATTATCAAAATGAAGGTGGCTTTATTTGGAAGGCGGCAGGTTCAACAATAATACGCGCGCGGTGCTGGAGGCGGTTCAGGCGATGGACCACCACCCTACCGTCTACGAGATCTATCACGAAGTGCAACGCAGCAGGCCCGGCGTTGGCCTGGCGACCGTCTATCGAGCAGCTCGCCGCCTGGTAGAGATGAGGCTGATAAAGGACCTTGATGGAGGGCACAGCGGCAGCAGGTATGACGCCCGTACGGAGCGTCACGACCATGCTCTTTGCACATCGTGCGGCGCACTGCTCGACTTGCCGGTAGAGATAACTATTTCTGCCGAGGCGGCATGCCTGGCTGCGGAGGCTGCGGGCTTGCAAATGTTCTCCCACGAGGTACGCCTCTACGGGCGCTGTAAAAGCTGCGCCACTTCGGCTGCGGTGCAATACCCGTGCGCCGAGGCGGAGAAGAACGAGTAATGTGATTTTTTGCTCACACCGGCACATGATAAAGACAGGTGGGATACCGGTGTGTAGAGACCGAGGAAATCGACCAATGATGTGCTACGCTATGTCGATGGCGACAAGTAGAGAGCAGAGAACTTTATATTGACCCGTGTTATTTGCTGCTGAACGGCTGCGAAGAGGCTCCCATGTGCAGGTTGCGGTGCTACGGGGCCTCTATGTGAAAATGGCGAATAGGAGATCTAATGGAACAGTTGACCGATATGCCTCCGCTCGATGATAAGCAAAGTCGGCAGGCAGATGGGCTGGTGAAGAGCGCACACAAAGAACCTCACCGGTTAGTAGGAGACACAGACGGCGCTGTCAAGGAGACATCCCCCGCGAAAAGGGGTCTGTTAGCAGGGCTGACGAATGCGCTCACCTCCAGCGGCTCTTCCCAGGGCGGCTTTGATCCCGCTGAGGAACTGGCCGGTGTGAGCCCCACTCCACAGGCCGCCAACGCGAGCGTAGAGCAAACCGCCGAGTCGAAGCAGTTCTTGCTGCGCGTAATTCAGCCGGGCCTTGCCGGCCTTATGGACGGCTCGGTCTCAACTCTGGCGCCCATCTTTGCCACGGCCTTCGCAACACACAAGCCTTTTGTAACCTTTCTGGTAGGCATGGCGGCGGCCACAGGCGCAGGCATCAGTATGGCGTTCGCGGAAGCGCTCTCCGACAGCGGCGACCTCACCGGACGCGGCCACCCGGTAGCCAGGGGCGCGATCACTGGCGTAATGACCTTCTTTGGAGGAGCGCTGCACACACTCCCGTTCCTCCTACCCGATGTGCAGATGGCTCTCTACACGGCCTACGTGGTAGTCGCCTTCGAGCTACTGCTGATCGCCTGGATTAGACACCGCTTCTTCCGCACCAACTGGGCGCTTTCGATCGTTCAGGTTGTGGGAGGCGGCGCCCTGGTATTTGCCGCTGCGCTCTTTTTCGGCAACGCATAGCTTTGCAAGGGCGTCTCAAAAGTATAAAGCGGGTCCTTGCGGGACCTTTCCCTGGCGCAATCTTTGGCGCTCTGAGTAGCCTGGCCGGTGCAGTGCTTGTTGGATTTGTAACAGTTGTTGCTTTCGGTCCTATTGCTCTGGCGCAGGCACCCTCACGAGGCCTGGAGATTGGTACTGGCGCTACCTGGAGGCCTGATTATCAACCGGCTACTGAAGCTGCTCTTCCACCGCGAAAGGCCGGCGCTATGCCAAAGGGGAATGAGCACTTCGCCGGCTTCAGTTTCCCTGGCGGCCACGCGGCTCTGGCGCTCTGCCGCTTCGAGATGTTCATGTGGCTTGGCCGGCGCTTCATCAGTAGAAGGTCAATAGCAGTCCACACGCTGCCGGTCCAGCAATCTGCATGAGGAGGATACCCAATCTGAGCCATAGATATAGCGGCCTGCAGAGCATGTGGGCACTCGTCAATGGAGAGTGGATGCACGCACGCGTCTCTATTGGTGACCCTACGCGTGCCCTGCCAAAGGTAGTGCTGGTGCATGGCCTCGGTGTTTCGAGCCACTACATGGTGCCGACAGCGCAGCAGCTAGCGCCCCACTGCTCCGTCTACGCACCCGATCTGCCTGGCTTCGGGAAGAGCGATCACCCCCGGCAGGTACTTGACGTTCCCGGCATGGCCGACGCGCTCCACGGCTGGATGGACGAGGCAGGTCTGTCCAGGGCCACCATCCTCGGCAATTCCATGGGCTCCCAGGTAGCGGTCGACCTTGCAATTCGCTACCCTGAGCGCGTGGAAGGGCTTGTGCTCACAGGTCTCACCTTCGACCGCCGCGCCCGTGCCTCTATCGTCTCGCTGCTCACACGCGTTCTCCTCGACAGCCCCTGGGAGCCTAGATCTCTGTCGCCTATCATCGTCACAGATTACCTCTCGGCAGGTCTGCTGCGGGTGATCGTTACTTTGCGGCATGGCCTGCGCGACCCCATCGAGGAGAAGCTGCCTCGCGTGGAGGCGCCCACCCTGGTTGTTCGAGGGGAGCACGATTCGGTGGTACCACGTCCCTGGGCTATCTATGCTACACGACTTCTGCGTAATGCCCGCTTCGTAGAAATCGCGGGAGCCTCGCACGCGGTGAACTTCTCGGCAGCCGGCAAGCTCGCGAGCATTGTGCTACCCTTTCTCAGCGAGGTGGGCTGAAGGTGCGTCAGGGCGGACGGCCGCAGGGACGCTCATGAAGCGAACCGGCGACGCTAACGCCTCCTCGAGCGACCTCCTGGGAAAGAGCGCTTCTTACCAAGAACAACCACATCAAAACCCTGCGGGTTTTGATGTGGTTGTTCTATTTTCAAAAGCCAAAAGGTCCATGAAGCTGGCACTATTCGCCCACTGGCCTGCCGGCAAGAAACATATGCAAAGCATGACTCACTTCGCGTGGGCTGTCGACCATAGGCACATGGCGCGAGCGCTTGATCACAAGAAGGCGAGAGCCCACGATCTCCTGGCGTAGCACGCGACCTAGTGAGGGAGGAACCAGAGCATCTTTCTCGCCCCAGATGATGAGCGTGCGCGCTGTAATAAGATGCAAGTCGCGGCGAATATCTTCTGAGAGGAGTTCGTTGGCCGCCCGCCACAGCGTTCCAGGTCCTGCTTTCAGGGCATCGGTGACAAGCAGCGGCAGCAGGGCAGGCGACATGAGGCACTCTTTGACCAGGGGCCAGAGGTTACCGAAGCGTGACCTGCCAGGAGGCATACCGGCAGGGTCGATCAGCACCAGGCAGTCCACTTCTTCAGGGTGCTGAGCAGCCAGGTGCAAGCAAACGCATCCGCCCATAGAGTGCCCCACCAGGTGGGTACGGCGCAGGCCGACGGCACGCATCCAGTCGATGAGCCACGAGGCCGCGCGGGTAAGTGTAAAGCCACCGGGTGTGTGATGCATGGAGCCGAAGCCAGGCAAATCTACAAGGTAAACACTATACCGAGCGGCCAGCGAGGGTGCGACCCTGGCC
>JALYYZ010000334.1 GCA_030945985.1 Chloroflexota bacterium | reverse complement strand
CTGTGGGCGCGGGCCTCCTCCTAATGGGACTGCAGGCGGGCAGCCACGACGGCTGGCTCACTCCCCTGGTGCTGGCCGAACTGCTGGGCGCGCTGGCGCTCCTCGCCCTCTTCGTGCTGATCGAGCGCAGAGCTACAGCGCCTATACTCTCCCTCAGCGTACTGGCGAGGCCGCTGATTGCCGTGCCTTGCCTGTCGGGGATGATGGCCAGCAGCATAATCATCGGCTTCGCGGCGTACGTGCCCCTCCTGGTACAGGGGGCCTGGGGTGGCATCCCTATAGAGGCCGGCTTGATCGTCGCTCCCCTCTCGATAGGCTGGCCTATAGCGAGCATGCTGAGCGGCACATTGATCACGCGCTTCGGTTTCCGGGCACTGGCAGTTTGGGGCTCAGCGATCATCGTGCTTGGCACCCTCTTTTTGCTCGGAGTACAAATAGAGGCTGTTGCCCACGACCCTCTGCTGCGCAGCATCGTGGTGGTAGCCGCCGCCGCGATCTCCGGCTTCGGCCTGGGGCTGAGCACCACCTCTATGCTGATAGCGGTGCAAAGCTCCGTCTCCTGGAAGGAGCGCGGCATCACCACAGCCTCGGTGCAATTCTTCCGCAATATGGGCCAGGCGTTAGGCGCGGCAGCCCTGGGTGCGGTGCTCAGCGCCACCCTGGCCCCCATGCTCGCCACGGCCCAGGCCAAAGCCCTCCTCAGCCAGGTGCCCGCAACCCTTCTCAAACCGAATAGCGATCCAGCGCTTGGCCCCGCCAACGTCCTCTTCGACCTCAAGACCCGCGACATGCTGACCCCGCCCGTACGCACCCTGTTGGCCGACGCCCTGGCAGGCAGTCTCTGGTGGGTCTTCGTGGGCCTGGTGATCCTCGCGGCCACAGGAGCCCTGATGGCAATGCGCTTCCCAAGAGAGGTACAAGAAGTTGAACGGTAGAGAGGCAGGAGTAGAAAGTGATGAGCAGCATGCCCGCCGATGAAATGCATCACCTTGTCCCTAAAGGGAACCCTAACCTACACGGCTCCGAAGAAGTTGCCTATATCTCCACAGAAGAGAGAGCATTGCTGCTGGAGATCTTGCGCGATACTTTCGGCGCGAGGACAAAGATCTCCTGCCTACAGGTGATGAAATACTTACGCGACTACATTGTCGCCGTCGTACGCCTGGCACAGCCGGCCATCTCCGTCACCGTCAAGTTGGCCGGGCATGACCCAGCTATATCTTCTTCCTTCGAGCGCACCGCCGTGCTGCTCCGGACTATAGCCGCACGTACTGCTGTGTCGGTTCCGCAGGTGCTCTCACTGGATGTCTCAGTGGATAAATGGCCATGGCGGTACACCATACAAAGCTATTTACCCGGCCAGGAATGGGCGACAGTCCAACAGCAAATGAGCAGCCAGGAGCAACGTGATGCGGGCGAGCAGATGGGGCGTGCCATCGCTGAATTGCACTCTATCAAGTACCCTTACTTTGGCGAGGTCGAGGGCGAGGGTGTAGGCCGCCCCAGCATGCTCTACATACAAGCCCTAATGGCGCGCACTGAGCGACGTATCGCTCATCCACCGCAGGCAAAGTTGTTCAAGGACCTGCTTGAAGAGCGATCACATTTGTTTGTAGATATCGAACAGGCAACCCTCTGCCATGAAGACCTGCACGGCCACAACATACTCTTCATGCGCAGCCGAGAAAAGGGATGGCAATTGTCAGGGATAGTCGACTTCGACAGCGCCTGGGCCGGTTGCTACGAATCTGACCTGGCTCGCCTCGCCCTGTGGGAGGGAGTTGCGGGTATTGCTTTCTGGGAGGCGTATGGAGAGAAGCCTGATTTATCAGCGGCATACCGGGAACGGCGACTGGTCCACCAACTGATGTGGTGCCTGGAATACCGCTCCAGGTCTCCTCAGCATGTGGCGGATACAAGGCGAGTTTGCTCAGCCCTGGGTATATCCAACGCGGAACGGTTACTCTCCACCATCGATGCGCTGTAACCCACGCTGGTAAGGTACTGGTACCTTATCAAGAAAGTATCAATAATTTTATTCTTGCTCACCGGAGGTCAGGAAGAATGAAACAAGACAATCAGAACTTAGCTGGTAACTCATCCTACGCAGCTAGACCCAAGCTCAAGCGCTCTACGGACGGCGGTCAAGCGTGAAGTAGGTCGAACTGCGTAAGATGATTTGGTAAGATGCTAGGGTTCTCTGCAAGGCTAATGACTAGCTGTTTATAATGAACAGGTATAGGCAGCATGCGCTGCCCGTTCGATTTACGCGTTGCACCTGGAATAAGAGCCGCCTGTTATAAGGCATAGAGATGAGATGATGACCAACAACTATATCTGCATAACATGCGGCACCCAATACACCGAAAGTAACGGCCCTCCTGAGCGTTGCCCTATATGCGAGGACGAGCGGCAGTATGTTGGCTGGGCGGGCCAGCAATGGACGTTGCTTACCGACCTACGAGAGAAGCACCGCAACGTAGTTGAGGAGGACGAGCCGGGCCTCATCGGCATTGTTACTGATCCTCCATTTGCCATAGGCCAGCGGGCGCGGCTGATTCAGGCTCCGGGTGGAAACGTGCTGTGGGAATGTACCAGCCTTGTCGATAGCGAGACCGTGGAAGCAATAAACCGGCTCGGTGGGGTGTCGGCTATAGCGATCTCTCACCCACACTTCTATTCATCGATGGTCGAGTGGAGCCTAGCGTTTGGCGAGGTGCCCATCTATCTGCACGCCGATGATCACAAGTGGGTCATGCGGCCCGATCCTGCTATTATCTTCTGGGAAGGTGAACAGCATAGCTTAGGCGAAGGATTGACGCTGGTGCGCTGCGGCGGTCACTTTCCGGGTTCAACGCTACTCCACTGGGCAGACGGAGCCCAGGGTCGCGGCGTGCTGCTCACAGGCGACGGCATATACGTAGTCTCCGACCGCCGCTACGTCAGCTTCATGTACAGCTATCCCAACGCCATCCCACTCTCTGCCCGCGCCTTGCGCCGCATCGTCGAAGCGGTTGAGCCATTCAAGTTCGAGCGCCTGTACAGCAGTTGGAAGGATCGAGTAGTGCTTAGCGACGCTCACGGAGTAGTGCGTAGATCGGCGGGTAGGTATATTGAGGCCCTTGAATCATAGCGCGTCGCTAAGCACTGTAGCAATTAGGAGAGAACAAGCATGTGACGGCAGACCCTGAGCACACCCGGAGCCGATTCGAGAGATGTCCAGACGGATTAGAAGGTGCTGTACCCATTCGTCCACCTTATTTGACACTTTTTCGACCGTAAAACACTTTATGTTGGCCGGCGCTCTGGTGTAAACTAAGGCAGCATGAGTGCAATAGACGTGCGGAGTACAGAGGACACAGCATCCAAGGGGTCTCTACCCCTCATGGGTTTCTCCTTCCCTGCCATATCAACGGGACCGCTGGATAGCCGGATGCTGCCGGATGCCGACCGCGAAGAGGTTATGGAATACCAGGAGAGGCACGATGCGCGGGGCACCATCCTGGTGGTGGATGACGACGCGTCTACGTTGGAGATGATCAGCTCTATGCTGGCAAGCGAGCACTACATAGTCGAGACGGCGAGGCATGGAGTCGAAGCGCTACGAGTGTTGGAGCAAAAAATCGTAAACGTTGTACTGCTCGATATTGGCATACCGGTCCTGAGCGGCTGGGAAGTCGTGCGCGCGTTGAGAGAAGAAGGCAGCCACATACCCATTGTCATCATGACAGCCTCCGATGACGGCGAACGTGCCGCAGAGGAGGTAGGCGCCTTTGGCTACCTCACTAAACCCTTCGAGATAGCCCAGCTACTCGACATCGTGCATGGGGCCGGCTCATAGCCATACGCTAACTACATTTGACAAGAGAAGGACAAACAAAAGGAGCCCCTGCTGTGAAAATATCTCACAGCAGGGGCTCCTTTTGTTGCCGAGAGCGGCTCATGCCTCTTTCAGCAACCTCCTGGAGAAAGAGCGCTTCTTTCTGAGAACAAACCAATCAATACACTCAGTGTATTGATTGGTTTGTCTCTCTTTCAAAAGCTAAAAGGTCCATGAAGCTACACTGGTACCTTACCAGGAAAGTATTGATGGTTTCATTCCGTCTCATCATGTGCGATGGAATGAAACAAGACAGTCGCTATTTAGCTTGTGGGGTACTAGCTGCCCGGCAGCACACTGCCGTCCGACTCGTTTAGCGTAGGCCAGGCCCCACTTTCAGGCAGGGTAGGGTACTGCCCCATTAGCGGCCAGAGGAAAGCCGCCGGGATGATGCTGTGGGGGCGGCCAGGCGGGGTCCAGTAGAGGTAGATGTGAGCGTATCCCTCGGCGTCTACATAATGGAGGTGCAGGTCATGCCAGCCAGCGCTCAGCGTGAGCGACGCCTCTTGCAGTTGGTTCGGCTGCTTATTGACGATCACCTCTTTGCCGTCAACTGACAGTTCCGAATTGGTGATCTGCTCGGTGCCCAACTGGTAGGCGCCCGCCTGCGGCACATAGAGGCGGCCCAACCACTCAACATTATATGGACGACTCATCAGCATCGCGGGGCGATTGAAGAAGAACGAGATCACAGCGTCGACGCTTGCTGTCTGTGGAGCGCCCGTCGTCTGTGTGCCCGCGCGATACAGGCCGGTCAGACCGTGCGGCTCGATCCGGCGCGGGTCGAACAGGTCGGCGGTGGGGATCGCCTGGGAAGCGCCGCCCGGCGGCGTCCAACGTAGTTGCGCAATGCCGCTCGCGCCGGTCACAGTGTCCGTGGCGACAACGCTGTGCAGCCCCACCGCCAACGGTAGAGTTTGCCCCGGCATGATCGGGTAGCCGTCCACGAGCACGCCCCCCGCCGCTGCCGAACCGGATGGTTGCCAATTGAATCCATAAGGGCCGTATTGGTCAACGCGCAAGGTTGCAGAGAGACGCAGTGTCCCTGCATGGCCACCGGCGCTGCCCCAGTCGAACAGCATCCCCGGCAGGGTACGCTCCTCGCGCAGCTTCGTGGCCCCCGTGTCTCTGAGGCTGGCACGCACCCCGTGAGGAGTCTCAATATCCGCCGCCGTGATGCGAATGGCGAACATCATCGGCCCCTCGCCGCTCGGCGTACGCAACGGGTCAAACGTGGCGTGCGGATAGAGGTGGGCGATGTACGACAGGTCACCCACCTCCGGAGGATCGAGGATTAACATAACAGGGCGACCATTCGCGCTGGGGAATGGAAGGGCGTTCATGCCTACCCAGGGGTCGGCAGGGGTATTCGCGGCCAGGTATGAGAGCGCCGGAGTGTCTATGTAGGCGGGGCTCATGTAGACATGGTACTGCCCGACCGCCTCGCGCAGGTCCCTGGCGGCAACCGCCTGGGGCGCGTTCATATCTCCCCAGGTGCCCCGAGACTGGGCCTGGGCGACGAAATAGCGAGGCAAGGTGATGCTCCCCGCCCACCAGACTACGAAGAGTATGCCCACAGCGCTGATGCCCCAGCCCAGGCGCATGCGAGTAGTCAGGGTTCCTCCGTGAAGGGAACCCTGCTTTAGGGGCGCGGCCCTGCTCGCGCTGGGCGTAACCGGCTGTGGGGCCGGAGCCGGGCTCTGTTCAACTAGTGGAGCCGAGATCTGGCTTTGGACGGTGGATTTGCGCGTCGGAAGGGTGGTCAGGGCTTTGGCGGGGGTGCGCCGCAGCACAGCGTAGCGCCTTCGGAGGATGGGGCCCGCGCGGGCGGCCAGCGCCGACGCCGGCTCCCTGGCGAGCGGGCGCGTCAGGATCGACCAGAGTTCTCCGAGCACAATCCCCGCCAGCAGCGCCGTCACGACGCTGTCCTCCAG
>JALYYZ010000294.1 GCA_030945985.1 Chloroflexota bacterium | reverse complement strand
GAGTGTTGCTGCTCGGTGAACCTGCAAGATAACTTCACTTTTAGCGTTAATTTCGTCGTCAGTCAACGCTTCACGGCTGATTACTATATTAGGTGCTATCAGGTAATCATTGTCTAGAGCGGCACTGAGTTCAGGATTTTGACTTAGAACTTGACTCAGACGAACAAGGTGCTCATACTGGTCGAACGAGCCCATTTCAAGGGACGCGTGGCTTGTTGAGACTGCCAATTGCCCAGGCCTTATGTGCCCAAGTTGCTGGAATGCGGTTACAAGAAAATCGTGTGTAATTGCCGTGAATTGATCTGCGGCCGCCTGGCTTGTTAGAGGTCTAGTAGCAAGCGGATGTCCCATTGCCGCAGCCATACCCGCAGCAATAGTGATACTAGCGCGGCTCGATTTATCTGCTATGGACAGCACTCCAGAGTTGTCAGAGGCACCGAAAATATTAGAGCAGATTTCCCTCTGGTATCGACTTCGTAGCTCCCAAATACTGGGCAGGGGAATTGAATCACTCATCTATGCTGGCCCTCGACTACTAATTGTGCCTTACTGTTCGCATCTAGTTTAATGTTTCTGGGCTGGCCCTGGCATATTATAGGCATACGTCAGTCCATCGTGTTTATCTTTGCTACAACCCGCTTGACCCTGGAGATCACCGTCTATATTCGATTCCAGAACAGCTCCACAGCAATCGCAGCCTTCTCGCACGCTTATGCCCTCTAATGTGTATTCTCCCCTTCATTATAGAGCCTTTGCACCACTGCCGGCTAGGACGATATACATTGAAATGACACAGACTGACTTTCACGATTAAAGGATTGACACCTTCGTAACTGCAAAGTATATTTCATCTACTTGCAGTAGGAGAGCTGGAATGCGTTGGCACATGCCGTTGGGGCTACGCGATACTATCAATAATCAATTGCAAGACATGATTCACGCCGGAGTAAACTTGTATACTGACCAATTCTGCCAAGTGTGGTCTGATCGAACGGAGCACTATATCATTTCACTGCGCTGGAATTGATGGCAGGCAAGTACGGCGACCTCTGGTCGCGTGACGAGCTAATTCTGGCACTCTATCTGTATTGCCAGATCCCCTTTGCTCAAACAAGGGCCAATAATCCAGAAGTGATAAGGTTGGCTCATCTAATCGGGCGCACGCCAAGTTCTGTGGCACGTAAACTTGGCAACTTTGGTGCTTTTGATCCGGTGCTGGCTGCACAGGGTATTACAGGTCTGGTGCATTATAGTAAGGCAGATCGAGCCGTCTGGGAAGAATTCTCTCAACACTGGGATGCTTTGGTTACAGAGAGCCAACGGCTGCTTGATTCAGCCCAGTCCATTGAAGTACCATCGCCTGATGAAGAACCAATAATAGCACGACCCTCCGGTTCTAGCGAGAGATCCGCACTGGTCGCGGTACGCCTACACCAGGCCTTCTTTAGAAAGGCAGTTCTATCTAGCTACGATTATACCTGCTGTGTTTGCGCTATTGATCTGCCACAACTGCTTATAGCGAGCCACATAGTGCCCTGGTCCGTGTTGGAGTCCGCACGCACCGACCCACAGAACGGGTTATGCTTATGCGCCTTGCATGACAGAGCCTTGGATAGGGGGCTCCTCTCTGTAAGTGCAACGCAGGAGATCATGATAACGCGGTCTGTATTAGCCTCAGAGGTCAAGTTTGTCAGGATTACTCTGGCAAGCTTTGAGGGCAAAATGATAAAATCCCCGAGGCGTTTTGCGCCAAGCAAAGACTACTTAGACTGGCACGGTAGCAACGTGTTCCGCACTTAATAGAACTCCTCTACTCCCTCTACAAGGCCCCTCGGCGCAATCCAGGTTGACGCATCCCGCCATTGCTTCCTATACTAGAGCCATAACCATTCCCTCATCCCCATATTGCAGAAGAAGGAGGTGAAGAGCATTGTATTTCCACGCAAACAAGTGAGGCACCGGCGCTAATCGCTGGATGCGATTTTGTGATGGGTGCGGCTGCTGCCTAGCTGCTGCTTCCGCGTTGGGCCTGGGCCCAGGGTGCCGTTATGGGCAGGGAAAAGGATTGCTCTTCACTGGCGAGCCTCTTTCTCTCCCTCTCTTCTAGCTCCCCGTTCGGGTCGAGCCCTCTACAAGAAGCTTCAACTTTCGTCATAACTGCACAGGGCAAATATGGACGACTCACCCGGCCTGGGGTTTACCTGGTCTCTGCGCGTGCGTTGGACTGCCGGCCAGGTATCTACAGTCTACGCTCGTAACAACGCCTTCACTGTAGGCCCGGCTGCCAGCTTTCGGGAGTGCGACCCCTACCCCAGCCCGGTCGAGTACCGGCTAGGCGCTGGGGTAGGCGGGCGCTGACTTTATCCGGTTCGACGAACCCGTCCTCTCCGATCTGGTCTTTAGCAGCTGTGTAAGCACGCGGATCTCTGCGGTCGGCCATCACTACGCATCATGTTGGCGCTGATGTCTATCTCCCCCGATGTACTGCACTCGTAGGACACTCTGCTATAATATGTCTATACGGTTAGCTGTAGAGGATGCAAGATGGCACTGCGCGCGTCAGGCTGTTTCTTTTTGATTTGGTTACCCTATTTATACCGGAAATAGATCTGGGTAGCAGCCTAGAGGGATTTGGAGGCTAAGATAATGACACACAAATTGCTCCTCGATGTGCCGGAGGACGTTTATATGTCTCTCGTGGAGACGGCAAAGGAGGAAGGCCAGCCGCCTGAGTTGCTGGCTGCACAGTGGCTATCTGCTGTAATTCGTAGCGCCGAGAGCGACCCCCTGGATAAGTGGATTGGGGCCTTTAGCGGCAACACGCAAGGCTGGGCAGACGAGCACGACAAGCATCTTGGTGAAGCAATCCTGATGTCACTACACGACACACCGGAGGATAGCTCCTCTGGCTGACATTTTCGTTGACACCGGCGGGTGGGGTCATTTGCTTGATCGTCGCGAACTGCATCATGCTCTGGCTTCAACCATCTATCAAGTCGCCCGCCGCCAAAGACGCAATTGGTGGCTGGAAGCTGCATTTGTGACGAGTGGATAGAAGCCCGGTCCCTTCCCTAACCATTGGTCATTGGTCACTAGTCACTGGTCACTCCTCCCTGGGGTGAAACACAATGGTAGCCGTGGTGCCCGGCGCGGGCGTGCGGGGGCCGATCTTGAAGGTGCCTCGCAGGTCGCTGAGGACGAGAGTGTGGACTATGTTCAGGCCCAGGTTGGCGTCTTTCTGCGGGTCGAAGCCTGGGGGGAGGCCCGTGCCGTTGTCTTCCACCGTGATCTCCACGGTCGGCTGGCCTGCGTTACGCACCATGTTGGCGCAGATGTGTATCTCCCCCGAGGTGAGGCCCTCGAAGCCGTGCAATATCGAGTTGGAGACGAACTCGTTGAAGAGGAGAGCCAGCAGTGTGGCTTCCTGCGAATTCACCCTGATCTGCCCGGCCTCTACGCTATCTACCACCAGTTCCAACTTGAGTCCCGGCTTGGTCAGCGTCGATACAACCGAATCGCTCACCTTGCGCGCCAGGTCGTAGATCGAGGTCGATTGCACGTCCACATCGCCGCGCACCATCAGATCGTGTACCGCCGCCATGCTTTGGATACGGGCGATGCTCTCTCGCACCGCCGTGGCAGCCTTGCTCTCCTGGGGCATGCGGCGCAACTGCATCGAAAGAAGGCCCGCGACCGTCTGCAAGTTGTTACGCACCCTGTGGTTCATCTCCTGCAACATGGCCGACTTGGTCTTCAGGCCGCGCAATGCTGCGTCGTAAAGGCGCGAGTTCTCCAGACCAATAGCGGCTTCGTGGGCAAACGCGTCGAGCAGGCGCACCTGCTCGTCGCTAAAGGTGCGTGCTTCCTTGTTATAGAGGCAAATGCCGCCCATGATGCCGCGCGGGGCCACCAGGGGCACGCAGAACATGTAGCTGTAGTCTCCCGATGCGAAAGGCAGGCCCATGCTGCTGTCTGCGCCGGGCGGTAGCGCTGATGGAACACCGCGCATCACCCCCTCGGCGATCAGGCTGCCGCTCGCGGGCAGTGTAATCGGCGAGAGGTTCTTGCCCTGGTGGATGTTGTGTTTTGGGTCCTTCAGATCGTACTGAGCTACCAATTCAAGGATGCCCGCGTCGGGGTGCATCTCGTATATTGCTGCCGCGTCGGCGTGTACCAGGTGGGCCGACTGGTAGGCGATCAGCGCAAGCACTTCGGAGAGGTTGAGGGTGGCCGCGATATGAGCTGACACTCCCTGCAAGGTCGAGAGTTCGGCTACCTTCTGTTGCAGGCGCGAGTCGGTCTGCTCGTAAAGGCGGGCGTTCTCGATGGCAATCGACATCTCGCCGGCCACCGTTTCCAGGAACTTTATCTCGTCCTCGCTGAAGTCGCGCTCCTCGAAGGTGTGGATGGCGATCACCCCCACCAGCTTCTCCTTTGTGAAAAGCACCACAGGCACCGCCAGTATTGAGGCTGCTTTCTCTTCCTTGAGCGCCGGAATGAACTTGAAGCGCGGGTCGCTCCAGGCGTCGCGCACCGCCACAGGTTTGCCGAGCATCGCCGACCAGCCTGCTATCCCTTCCCCTACGCGCAACCGCACGGTACCCACCGCCTCATGGTTGTGGGCAGTGGTCGCGGTTAGCACCAGTTGGTCCCACTCCGACTCGTAGAGGAAGATCGTGCATCTGTCGGCGTGGGTAACCGCCACCACTGCCTGCGCCGTCTCGTTGAGCAAGTCGTTCAGCTTGAGTGAGGAATTGGCCGCGCTGTTGATGCGATGCAAGGCTGTCAGCTCTGACACGCGGTCACGCAACTGCCTCTCTGTAGAGCCTCCGGCAAGCTCACCCAGGTGGACAGCATAGTGATAAGACTCGGCGGCTGCGGCCACCAGTTGCGCGGTGAATACCTTCTCCCCAACCTCCGCTGGGGCGTGTACTGCGACCAGGTCGGCAGCCTCTATTGTCGCCTCAACCAGCGCCTGCAATGTCCTGTTCTCCCCGGCTGAATGTGCGCCCAGGACGTGCGCCCAGGCAAGTATCGGCCCACTCGACTCTTGTTGGACGGCCCGCTCGAGGGCTTGGCGCAAGGAGTCCTTATCAATATAAGCCGATTTGATCTGCTCCAGGCCGGCGCTGAGCGACTCTTCCTGGCTCTTCAGGGTGTTCATGTTGTAGGTCCCCCTCCCGTGGCTGAGGTTTTCATGTAACTCACCTTACCTAACAGGCGTGATTTCGTCGTGCTGACACTAGCGGACTACGCATGAAAGTGGCTCTTGCTGCGTAAGGTGAGTTATGTAATAGGTTTGAGGAAATGGAGCCAGTGCCTGGTCGTCTGGAAACCGGCACGTGTGGCGAGCGCCTGGGCTGCAATGTTCTCACCGCCTGTATCCAACTCTACGATGTCTACGCCTCGGCGTTGTAGATGATTGAGTGCCTCATCCAGCATGAGCATACCGAGTCCCTTGCCGCGCGATGAAGGCTCCAGTCGGATCTCGTGCAGGTAGCCCCTGCCTGCTGAGTTGCCCGTGGCGCGTATCAGCCCCACGATACGGTTGCCCTCCAGCACGAACAGGATGCCCGCAGGGTCCCAACGCGGCGAGGCGACCATCGACGTTAGCTCCTCCGGGCGGATGAGCGAGTAGTTGGGGTCGTAGGCTCCCAGGCGGTTGCCTGTTTCCAGGTAGATCTCCGGCTCCTCGCCCAACTCCACCAGCGAGCGTATTGTATATGGTGGCTCGGGTGCGGAGGTGGTTAGAGGAGCCCCAAGATGCCGGGTCATGTGTATAGAATTGCCCACAGTGATGAAGCCATGCCCCAGCAGGAAGCGGCTGGAGTGGCTATCCTCCTGCGCGATAGTGGTCTCCAGCACCCGGTGACCGCGCGCTACGGCCTCCTGTTGCAGGTGTGCAACCAGCACCGAACCGAGGCCGCGTCCCCAGCAGTGCGGGGCTACATAGATCTGGAAATTGCCCGGTGGCCGGTCGTGGAAGAGAGCGGGCGGATAGACGAGCGCAGCCGCTGCCGGTTTCTCGTCCCGAAATATGAGCCAGGCGTTGCCCGCTAGACTGAAATCGCCCCGAGTGTAGATGCGCCGCATATCCTCGCCTGTTGACGGCGTGTAGTCTTCGTGTAGAGTGGTTGACTGCAATGTGGCGTTCCGCACCTGAGCCAGTGCCTCGTAATCGCGCTCACTGCCGCTGAGCAGGTGAATCTCAGGCTGCGCGTTCGCGGGTGTGTCTTGGCGGTCGGGCATGATCGGTCTCCAGATAGCCGGCATATTGACAGCGGCACAAATGATGCCTTATTATAGCAGGTGGCCGGCAACTAATATGCGCCCGTAGCTCAGGGGATAGAGCGACTGCCTTCTAAGCAGTAAGTCGTAGGTCCGAATCCTACCGGGCGTACAATCGCCGGTTCTGCGCACAGATAGAGTTGATAACCATTATCTGTCCAAGATCAGAGGTTAGCACAGCGCTCTTAGTGTAGATACGCACGGTAGGTAAATTGCCTATACTACTATGTGTCAGTAGATGAGCGCTAAGGAGGTTCCTCTTGGCACTCGTGTTGCTCTGGGGATGCAGAGTGGGAGCCCATATATGGGCACGATTCAAGGCTACACTGCCCCGGCGAGCACGTTTCGGCTCATAAGATGCCCTAAAAAGCCCGAGAGGAGTGGCTGGGCCATCTCAGATCGTTACAGAGGCACTTGTGCGGGAGCACTAAACGGTAGCAGCCCTCTGTGCGCGGGACTCTACACACGCGGATGCGGGGAGGTGGGCAGAACCGGTATGCGACCACCGTGTTAACCCGCTTCTTTATCCCTCGCTACTCGGCGACTGGGCCAGGTCGAGGACGGAGCTGCTTCCATAGGTCGACACGCATAGAGATGAGGCATTCCTCCATCTGCCTCCAGGTGGTCATCAGTTCTTTGTCTCCGTGGAACGCAGCATCGTCCTGTTCGTACTGTGCTAGCGAAGCGAACTCGCGCTCTACGATAAAGTAGCGGCCTGTGCCGTTTACGTTCGTCCACACCGATCCTGGCTCGACGCCAGCAGCCTCCATGATGCTCAGAACTTTCCGGAAGAGTTCGCGGAACCTGTCAGTCTCGGGCCCGAGCTTGAGTTCGAAAAAGATTACCTCACGGATCATGAATGCAGTACCCTCCTGTGTCGTGATTACTAATGGAACCCGGACGTTGGCCCGCGCTACTGATTTGGATAATAGGCGAATCTCTTCCAGATGTGTCCTTGACCTCTACGCGTTTTGGTGCGGTCCACGAGGTCTGCACCTAGTATGATGACTGATTTCGATTATCATGGGAAAGGAGCCAAGGGTCTTATTGCGCTAGGGTTGCGCGGTGCGCCACTCCCGCTCGTAGAGTACGAGCCAGTCAACGTTCTCATACAGGTATGTGCTGGCCAATCTCTCTGAGCCCCTTTATCCACACCTCTGAAAAGGCCCATATTGCGCCAGGGCTGCGCCAGGAACCAAAGAAAATAGCCGGGTGAAGTACCCCGTTCTTGATTAGAGTTCCGGCCTGATCATACGCACAGAATACGCGGTCGAACTTGATATACTCTTCACTTCCGCGCTGTACGATTTCAGAGAAGATCTCGAAATCATGAGCGCGCTTTGCCAGTTCCTCCACAAACTCCCATCCCGCCTTGTCTCGCGGACCCGACCAAATCTGGTTGAAGGCGTCATAAACATCCCTATCCCCTGTTGTGGGCTCGTGGTTCTTGATGGGTTGCCACTTCGGTGGGTTCGCCTCGCGTCCGGCCCAGAATCGTGTAGCGTGTTCCGCCAACCACTCGAACCCTTCATACAGATGCGGAT
>JALYYZ010000293.1 GCA_030945985.1 Chloroflexota bacterium | reverse complement strand
GCATTCTGCACACAATCATTGACAAGTTCGATGGCGGGCCCGTCGGTCTTGACACCATAGCGGCAGCCACCAGCGAAGAATCGGACACGATCATGGACGTATACGAGCCCTACCTGTTGCAACTCGGCTTCCTTGCGCGTACCCCTAGAGGCAGGGTGGCAACGCGCAGGGGCTATGAGCATATGGGTATTCCTTACCCGATCCGCTTCGAAGATATAGAAATCGAGCAACCCAAGCTCTTCTAATCGTTCAAACTTCTTTTAGTGCGGCTTCATGGACCTTTTAGCTTTTGAAAGTAGAACAAACAAACCAAAACCCGCAGGGCTTTGATTTGTTTGTTCTTGGAAAGAAGCGCTCTTTTCCCAAGAGGTCCATGAAGAGGCACCAGGTGCTATAACGAGTGGCCTCCGGTTAGCTACTTGTATCACTGTGCCGAGCAGCCTGGTCCAGCCCGGCTGTTATCCATGTTTGGGCTCATTTGGGCTTGTATGTAATCAGCACATCCTCATAGAGCAGCTTATAACCGGAGCGAATCGCGTCGAGCACGCCGGGCGTGAAGACGTCCGCTCTACAGTGCGTTGGCGTTTCGTACACGGCACAGGAGAGCACCAGTAGGCTGAAGCTGCCTTGTCGCAACATATCTCTGTACGTTTGCTCGTCCCATCGACCCTCCTGCGCCAGGGCTGTCATGGTAAAGGGGTCGTCGTAGGGCGTCTCTTTGCCCGCCAGGGCAAGCAGGCCCGGATCGTCTGCAAAGAAGAGCTTACCTGGATTGAGGCTGATGTTGAGTACAATCTTCCGTAACTGTTCCGCCACTTCGGGCCTGGGCATCTGCAGGTCGGGGTTATAGAAGCTGGAAGGCTGGGCGGTGACGAGCAGGTATAGAGCCACCAGGGCTGCTGCGGCGGGGGCTGCTATGAAGAACCACCTGTCTATTACCCTTTGTCCAAGCTCCACCAGCAGCCGTGCAAGCAGTGAAGCCATGACAAAGCCAAGCGCCAAGCCGGACATGAGTAGGTGGTTGTGATCGGCTCCTACTATTGCGCCTGTCGGCAGGGTAGCAATAGTCGCCAGGAGAAATATAGGTGCGAGCGTGGTCGTCCGTTTTTGCCAACCTGGTGATCGCTCCTTTGCAGCCTTAGCCAGAAAGCTCAGCCTTACAATAGCAAACGAGAGGGAAGCCACAACAAGTGGCCACTGGTCCTCCCACAGGCCGAATTGCAGGAGCCGCCACAACGTAAGGCTGCGCAGAGGCAGGGAATGGTAGGTGACCATCTTCAGGTAGAACCACTGCCCTGTGAGCAGGTCAAGGGCTCCGAAGGGTAAGAGCACGAATAGACCCATGAGCCCTACCCACTTCAAGCCTACGCGAGGCTCCCGCAGAAGAAGGTAGACACCCGCAGCTATTGGCCCGGCAAGTGCGGTCTGCTTGGTGAAGAAGGCCAGCGTAAAGAAGGCGGCTGCAGCTATGAGCCACGCCCAACGCGCCTGTTCTGCGCCTCGGGTAGCTATGGCTGTGCAGGTGAGGCCCGCAGCAGTCAGAGCTATCATCAGCATATCCCCTCGGAAGCGGGTTGCCCACACTGTAACCTCAGGCAAGGTAAGGAAGAGCCCACCCGCGAAGAGCCCTCCCAGCCCGGCTATGAGAGAAGCCCTGCGCCCTAATCGATTGTAGCCACCTTCAAAGATGGCAAGTGGTACCATGAGAACGGCTGCAATAAAGGCAGCCATGAGCGATATCAGACGTCCAGCCATGAAAAGCGAAGAGATATGGCCCACCTGGCTGAAATCGGGCAGGCGGTCCGGAAGTGTGGCGGCAGCCAACCAGTAGTAGACAGGAGGGTAGGGGCCTGAGATGAACTGCTGAGGAGTAATGGGGGCGTATGGGCTGCCGCCATGCTTTACGAGCAGCGACTCGTAGAGAATGAGACCCTCAGAGCCGGGGCGCGGGAAGGGATACTGCAGCCATGCTGTCCAGTCGCCTACCAGGTGAGACAGGGTAACAAGCAAGGCAACCGCGCAAGCAGCCAGGATAATGCCTACTCCCCACCGCACAAGCAGCGTCCACAGATGACCCTCTCTATCCACAAGCCATTTATATACTTGTGCGAGAGAGGTGTCAACGCTTACCTCTTCATAGGCTCCTGTAAGCCAGTGGTGTAAGCAGGCACTCCGGAAGTGGGCGTCCCTTGCTGTGTGTTGAGTTCAGGGCTCATGCCTGCCGCCAATGCCAAGAGCACACGTTCGGTGCCACCTGTGTTGGGCTTGCCTATCAGTGTAGTGATCCGGTCGCCCAACTCGATAATCAGCACTCCTGTATCCCCGGTCCATTGCGTGCCCCCTATATCTGTGTAGGAGTCGCCGCGCCAGTAGATGCCGTGCCCACTTGGAACTCGCACCTCATGCCACTTCCCCTTTCCTGCCTCGAACGTGACGCTTTGACGTACCTCTTCAAAGAGCGCGAGCGGCGCTACGTCGGTATCATTCTGCCGGAGAGCGTAGCTGACCAGTACCTCCTGGCCGAGGTCTCCGGGCATGGCAGTAGCGCCGCTGCATGTGGCTATACTCGAGCTGAGGTATTGAGCCTTGTACACAGTGCCGGCTACCGTGGTGCTTGGTGGGATCAGCGCTACTGTGAAGCCGGCATTGAGCTCGGTCGCCCTGATCGTGTCCATTCGCGTGAATGTACGCCTGGCTGCTGGATCGCCGGGGCTAAGCTCGGTGCATACAGGGGCCTTCCACCCAGCCGGCGCATGTCGCTCGGCTACAACCGTGCCGTTCTGCTGTACCTCGATCCATGTAAATCGTAGCGGGCCTGGTCTGGTAAAGATCCCATATGTCCATACCGCTAGCGCCGCCAGCGCCACGACGGCCAGGACGGCAGCTATTCGCCCCGGTAGACGCGATACCAGGTCCGGCATGCTCTCCTCGGCCTGCGTGCCCACCGCCACGCTAGCAGAGTAGCCGGCAATCGAGGTGGGTGTGGCGCGCACAGCTTCCACTTGCCGCCTGGGGAGCCGTGGTGCAAGGTCCTGTATGATCGCCTCAACCAGCTCGCCAGGCAGATCGCCGGAGGTTTGGCTTCGCCACTGCTGAGCCAGGGGATAGACTATTGCCAGCGTCTGCAGCTCCGGATCGCTCTCCACCTGCCCCCAGTTGAGAGGCACCCCGCCACGTAGCTGCTGCAAAGCAACGCTGAGCCTTTCCTGGGGTCCGGTGAGTCGTGTGGCCCGCCTGGCAATTATCAGCGCCGCAGGGGCCGCAGCCACTCGGTAGACCCTGGCTAACCTCACCCTCTTTACGCTGTCCACGTTAGCTCCAACTTTCACCCTCGCGCCTCATGCCTTTCAGGCTCTTTCTAAGGAGCTTCATGGCTTTGGACGTGGTAGTACCGAGAGAGGCTGCTATATCGCCAGGCTCAAGCTCTTGAAAGAGGGCCAGCGCAAAGCTCTGCTGCTGAGCAGGCTTGAGGGAGCGCAGATCGGATCTAAGCTCTGCTGTAGGATCATGCACGTAGGCTTCGACCTCATTCGGGAGCGTTTTGAGCCTTTTTTGCACTTCTTGCCCCGCCAGTCTCAAGAGCCACAAATCCATTGTCGTGTAAGTAGTCCCACGTGCATATGAGCTAATGCGCCTCAACGCGCGTCTGAATACAGCGCCTGTGATCTCTTGCGCCAGCAGGGTCTCACCTGGTGGCAACCGGCGTTGGACATACCTGTAAACCACGCTCGCATGCCTCTTTACCAGGCGCTCGAGCGATTCCTTGTCTCCTCGGCTGACCCCGCGCGCCAATTCTACATCAAGCTCAAGCCCCGGCGTGCGCTTGCGTCTTTGCTCGTTGACTGTCAGCTTTGAGAACTTCATGGCTCAGGTGGTTCCTCCATACTCTATGATACAACACGCGAGCATAGCTGGTTCTACCTCGCACTTCCCAGCGGGCACAGCAGACTAGTACCTCACCACCTAAAGATTGACTGTTTTGTTCCATTATTTCTCATCCATGTGAGAAATAATGGAACTGGTTATACTTTGCTGATAGGGTACTCGTGCAGCGCTCAGCGTCCCTAAAGGGAACCCTAACCTCTTGGGGAAAGAGCTCCTCTTTCCAAAAACAAACAGATCAAAACCTGTAGGGTTTTGATCTGTTTGTTTTACTTCTAAAAGCTAAAAGGTCCATGAAGCTGCATTGAAGCTGCATTAATCAAGTAGTCCGAAGAGACACCGGCAGGGTTTCCGCCCGCATGCCTGTGGAAATGCGCTATAATATCCGCGATGAAGCCGCTAACTATTGGCGTGGCAGGAGGTACGGGTTCCGGCAAGAGCACCGTCGTTCGCGCCCTTATGGACTCTGTTGGGTCCGGCAATGCGGCCTTCCTTCCACATGACGCGTATTACCGCGACTACTCTCATCTCCCGCTGGAGGAGCGCGCCTTTGTCAACTGGGACCACCCGGACGCCCTGGAGAGCGATCTGCTGGTCAGCCACCTTCAGGACCTGGTGGAAGGACGAGCTATCGAGCGCCCTGTGTATGACTTTCGCCGCTACTCCAGGAGCGTCGAGGTGGAGCAGGTGCTGCCTCATCCGGTCATTATAGTGGAGGGTATACTTATTCTTGTCGAGCACAGCTTGCGTGATCTGCTTGACATAAAGGTGTTCGTGGATGCAGAAGCCGATGTGCGGTTTATAAGGCGTTTGCAACGTGACGTATTAGAGCGTGCCAGATCGGTCAACTCGGTGATAGAACAATATATGGGTACTGTCCGCCCCATGCACCTGGAGTTCGTCGAGCCCAGTAAGCGTTACGCTGATATCATCATTCCGCAAGGTGGCCACAATCGCGTGGCAATAGATATGCTTGTAGCACGAGTGAAACCTGCTGTGGAGGCGGGATTATACCAACAGACTTAGAGAGGAGCCCTTCAGCGCGGCGCTCCTGTGCCCGCTTAGACCGAATTTATGACTGACATTGAAGTTAATACTCCCGAATGGGTACGCGACGCCGTTTTTTACCAGATCTTTCCCGACCGTTTCGCTATGAGTGAAACTGTTCATAAGCCCCACAACCTTGAGCAATGGAATAGCCCGCCCACTACCCACGGCTTCAAGGGCGGTGACTTGCTGGGGATAGTCGAGCACCTTGACTACCTCACGATGCTCGGTATCAACACCATCTATCTGAACCCTATTTTCCAGTCGGCCGCCAACCACCGCTACCATACCTATGATTACTACAACATAGATCCCCTCCTGGGGGGCAATGCCGCGTTGCGCGCCCTCTTGGACGCGGCGCACAGCCGTGGTATAAGAGTGGTGCTGGATGGCGTCTTCAACCATGCCAGTCGCGGCTTCTTCCAGTTCAATGACATTCTTGAGAATGGCCCTTTTTCGCCTTATCTCGACTGGTTCAACATAAAGGGCTGGCCGCTCAATGCCTATAACGAGCAGGTACCACCCAACTATGATGCGTGGTGGAACCTTCATGCTCTGCCCAAGTTCAACGTAGCGAACCCTGACGTGCGCGAGTACCTCCTCGGTGTAGGTGAATACTGGATCAAGTTTGGGGTGGATGGTTGGCGCCTGGATGTGCCTGCGGAGATAAATGATGACAGCTTCTGGCAGGAGTTTCGCAGGCGGGTAAAGAGTGCCAACCCTGACGCATACATAGTGGGCGAGATCTGGCACGACGCTCGCCGTTGGCTCCAGGGCGACCAGTTCGATGCGGTGATGAACTATCTCTTTACCAAGCTATGCATGGAGTTCTTTATCGCCGGAGAGATAGACCCACGCCTGGTGCAGGGCTCTTCGCTATGGCCTGTGCGGCAGATTGGCGCGAGCGAGTTCGGCCAGGAAATAGATGCTCTCCTCAAGCTCTACAACAGGCCGGTAACAGAGGTGCAGCTAAACCTTCTCGACAGCCATGATACGGCTCGCTTTCTTACTGATGCATCAGGTGATATCAGCGCCTTGCGTCTGGCAACGCTCTTCCAGATGGTCTACCCCGGCGCGCCTTGTGTCTACTACGGGGACGAGATCGGCCTGTCTGGGGGCAAAGATCCGCTTTGCAGGGGCTCCTTCCCCTGGGAGAAGAGCGAATGGCGTAGTGATCTGTTACGCTTCTTTAAGGAAGCTATCGCTCTCAGGCATGCCCATCCCGCCCTGAGGCGTGGTGAATATAAGTCCTTATGTGCCGTTGAGCAACTCTATGTGCTCGGCAGGAGACTGGACGACGATTGCCTGCTTGCCTTTTTCAACACCTCTAAAGAGGCCCAGAAAGGCGCTGTACCTGTGGGTGGATACTTGCCCGAGGGAACTGCCCTGAGTGACTGCTGGACCGGGCAGAAGTATGCCGTGCAGAATGGCGCAATAAGCATAAACTTGCCCGCCCGCTCGGCTCTCGTGCTGGAAGTTACTCGGGCTCTCAGCGATACGGTGGTTGGCTGACATGCCCTCAGACAACCTTGCTGATAAAGATGGTCTGCTAAGAAGCGTAGCTTCTGCGGCTAAGCTGCGTGAGGGGCCGAGCGGGGTCGAGCAGTTGCTCCGAGCCCTGCTGCGTGCCACGCAGGAGCAAGGAGCAGCGCAGCTTACACTGCGTATACTTGCGCGTATGACGCGCATGCCGGCTCCCGTGGTCGCCTCTGCTTGTATTGCCCTGCGGGACGCCGGGGTGCTCGCTCCCGGTCCGGCGCTGCTCTTCACCCCCGGTGGCCTGCGGGCGATGCAGCAATGGGGCTGGGCAACTTCCGAGCATGCAGCGCAACCGGGCGTAGCGTGTGTTCCCTGCGAAGGCACCGGCGTAAACCCTCAAGGCCCCGGCTGGGCCGACCTGCTTGGAAAACTCCGCCTGCACAACCTGGGCACGGATGCTTCGCCTGAATCTGCCCTACGTCTGGTCGCGCTCATGCATGAGAATGGTGCGCTGGCAGGCAAAGACCTGCTGGTGATGGGGGAGGATGTACATCCGGCAGTTGCCGTCGCGCTGGCGGGTAGGGCGCTCTCCTCTTCGGGCCGGCTCACCCGGAGGACCGTGGCACTCCACCCTGATGAGCGTCTTCTGACGCGTCTCAGGGACATTGCTGTCTCGGAAGGCGCAATAATTGGCCTGGTGAAGCACGATCCCGCGCGCTCTCTTCCAGACGACTTGCATGGTGAATTTACAACTCTGGTAGCAGATGCGCCCATCTCACTGCGTGGGCTGGTGCTTCTCCTGTCGAGAGTAGTGGAGGCGGCACGCCCGGACGACGCTCGGCTTTTCTTACTCTACTCACCCGAATACCCAGATGAGAGGCTGGATGCCCAGCGCGCCATGCTGGACATGGGGTTTGTTGTCGAACGCTTGATCTCACGCTTCCAGGCGGGCGCAAATGGCACTGCTAAAGACCTTTACGTTCTGAGCGTTACGGGAGATGCCTTGCTCATGCCGGATAATCTGGACGATTAAGCCAGCCGGCTAATCCAGTGCCTCCTTGCAAAGAGTTCTGTAGGCACATGCTCTGCATCTGCCCACCTGCTCATGACTGCGGTGTACCTCTGTCGCTTGCGAGGCGGCGCGCATATCTTTCAGAACAGAGATAATGTGGGCCCTGGTCTCGTCGTTGTAATCGACCCTGAAAGTAGCTGCGCTGTATCGTAGAAGGCCATGCGGTGGCGCTATACCCGTTTCCTCTTCCAGGAGCAGGCAATAGGCCAGCACCTGCAACAAATGCGATTCGTGTGGCTCGTCGTCTGTGCGGCCCGGCTTGACCTCTACAGGCACCATCCCCCTGGCTGTTTGCACTACGTAGTCAGGGGTGCCTGTGAGGTTGTAACGCGGAGAATATAGCGGCTTGCCAGGTTTGTCTGTGTCCGACATCAGCACGCGCCCCTGCGGCAGGCCGCTCCCTCTTACCAGCCTTGACGACCATGCGAGCAGCAAGAAGGCTGCTGCAAAGAGCAACAGCCCACCGAGCAATATGCCCGCCGACGAAAAGAGGAAATCCATAGCGCGATTATAGCACGGGTGGTGTGCAGCTAAAGCTGGAGCACTATCAAAGGCACCCTTCCGGCAATAGGCGCACTCCTCGTTATAACCAATAATGTAGTTTTCAGACGTGCCGGCAAAGTGGCCTGATGATAAACTAAGCTTTGGGCCCCGCGTTGCGCACTTCTGCTGTTACCTGGTCGGCAAACTTCTTGAAGTTCTCCTGGAAACGCTCAACCAGGTTGTGTGCTTGCGTGTCATAAGCTTCTCTATCCTGCCATGTATTGCGGGGAGTAAGAACCTCGTTGGGTACCCCTGGGCAGCTTACAGGCACACTCACGCCAAAGATTGGGTCGGAGCGGGTTTCTACTTGTGAGAGGGTGCCATTCAGAGCCGCGCTCACCATGGCGCGAGTGTACGCGATGCTCATGCGCTTGCCTACGCCGTATGGGCCGCCCGTCCAGCCTGTGTTCACCAACCACACGTCAGATCCATGCTCCTGGATCTTCTCTCCCAGCAGGCGCGCATAGGTCATTGGAGGCAGAGGCAGAAAAGGCGATCCAAAACAGGCGCTGAAGTTAGGCTCGGGCTCGGTCACGCCGCGCTCTGTGCCTGCGAGCTTGGCAGTGTAGCCCGATAAGAAGAAGTACATTGCTTGCTCACGAGTCAGTCTGGCTATTGGAGGCATAACTCCGAAGGCGTCGGCCGTTAGCATCAGGATGTTCTTTGGGTGGCCGCCTGTACCGGTTGGCGATGCGTTGGGAATAGTGTCAATCGGATACGCTGAGCGGGTGTTCTCGGTTAGTTTGTCACTATCCAGGTCCAACATTCCCGTCCGCTTATCTATAACCACATTCTCGAGCAGTGTACCAAAGCTATGTGAAGCATTCCAGATATCAGGTTCGGCTGTTCGCGAGAGCTTGATCACCTTGGCGTAGCAGCCTCCCTCGAAGTTGAAGATGCCGCGGTCACTCCAGCCTGTCTCGTCGTCACCAATCAGCGTGCGACTGGGGTCTGCGGAAAGGGTTGTCTTGCCAGTGCCCGATAAACCGAAGAAGAGCGCGCTGTCCCCCGCCGGGCCAATGTTAGCCGAGCAGTGCATCGAGAGCACGCCGCGCATTGGCAGCACGTAATTCATGACGGTAAACATCGATTTCTTGATTTCGCCGGCATACTCGGTGCCACCGATGAGCGCCACACGCTGCCCCATATTCAGCGCAATAAAAGTCTCTGTGCGAGTGCTGTCCTGGGCGGGATTAGCACGGAAGGAAGGCACGTCCACCACGCTGAAGTCAGGCTGAAAAGACGAAAGTTCGTCGGCTGTCGGGCGAATAAAGAGATTGCGCGCAAAGAGATTAGCCCATGCGGTCTCCGTGTAAATCCTGACAGAGAGACGGTACTCAGGATCGGCGCCGACAAAGAGGTCCTGTACGTAAAGCTTCTTATCACCTATGCTCCGGAGCATACGGTCACGCAGGGCGTCAAACTTCTCTTCGGGGAGGGGCTGATTGACAGTGCCCCACCAAATGTGTTCCTTGCTGGAAGGCTCCTCTACAACAAACTTGTCCTTAGGCGAGCGTCCTGTATATTGGCCGGTACTTACCACCAGCGCGCCTCCCGCAGCCAGTGCGCCTTCGCTGTTGCGTATGGCCTCTTCATAGAGGCGCGTTGTGCCCAGGTTGTGCCTTTCCTCATCGATCCTTATACCCAGATCTGCTCTGTTATCTGTCGCTACCATCCTTTTTCTCCTCTCTGTACAACACTGTACATCTGTGGGCAACAACTCCACCGCCGCACCAGGCTGCCGCCTGTAGCATGATTTCACAGCCCCTGTTCTGAGATCGTTACCCCTAATCGTTGACCCTAATTGTAAAGTAGAATCCCTTTTATTGGCAAGGCGGCCAATGCCGTCCACTTTGCCCACCTCCGGGGGCAGCCCAAGATGTAGTTGACGGCGTTGGCAGTGGAACGTTCCCTTGTCGCCCTTATCTTAAGAGACATAACAAAATATCTAAAGGTCTGCAAAAATGTAACTTTTCAGTTGTGCCAGCCTAATTGAGCATGAGCGCAGGCAATTGAGCAATACGTGCAAAGTTATCCTTTTACGAACCCTAAGCGAGATTTGTGCCATAAAGCGGTGAGACCGCAGTGGGCGAATATTACTCATGCAAAAATGCGTGGTGGCTGACACTTTTTGCAAGGTGTTTATCTCTTACGATAGAGAAGCCCCACCCCACGCTGTTGTGCGCGGTGGCGGGGCTTTCCAGTGGCTGTCGAACTCCGTTCAACGGGCCTTCTAAGGAGACGGTAGGCTAATACCACGGAAATTGATACTCACACCTGCCGCCTCTTTAAGGTTTACCTGTTGAAGGGTGGATTGCACCCTGGGAAGAAGGTGTTGGAGACGATCTTGGCAGTCTGACCTCTCGTGACGCTGTTAGCCGACCTGAAATATGGCCTGTTTGTTGCGTCGCAAGGCTCTGCCTGTCCCGTCTCGGGGTTGGTATCTCCGCAGGCGTAACCTCCCATTACGCCGCGCGTAGTCAGACGCTCAATCCAGATGTAGAAGGGCGCGTCGGTCGGCACGTCCGTGTAGCTCTGCTCGGTATGGGGCTCGTTGAAGCCGGCAGTGTTGCTGACGATCTTCGAGAGCTGCCCTCTCGACGCATTGTCGCCCGGCCTGAAGTATGGCCTGTTCTCCGGCGCGACGCACGGTTCATCAGGACGTGTACCGCAGGGGTAGCCGCCCATATAACCTCTGTTGGTCAAGCGGTTGATCCATACATAGAATGGGCTGGACGAGTTTACGTCCTCATATACCTGCGGGCCGGGGCTATCGTTGAAGCCTGCCGAGTTGGAGACGATTTTGGCTATCTGCCCTCTTGTGATGAGCGCTCCCGGCCTGAAGTATGCGTTGTTGTTGGGATCGCATGGTTCATTCGGGTTGTGCCCGCAGGCATATCCACCAAAGACGCCACGACAGGCCAGGCATCTCACGAAGGGGTAGAAGGTATAGCCTTGCGGCACGTCTGTGAACTGGATGAGGCACACCGTAGGGGAGACCGTTGGTACCGTCGTTTCTGTAGCCGTGCCCGACACGCCTGTGGTTGCAGTAGAGTCTGCGGTGCCGGTTGCGATGACAGTGCCGATTGCGGTGCCCGTTGATATTACAGTACCCGTTGCGGTACCAAGAGTCGGTGGGCTTGTACTGTTTGCGGTGGCGGTTGCTGTGAGTACTACGCCTGTGGTGGCCGTACGCGTACTGGAAGGCACTGCTAAGG
>JALYYZ010000271.1 GCA_030945985.1 Chloroflexota bacterium | reverse complement strand
CTACAACCATGCACATAATGAGCACGGTTGGGTCAGCAAAGGACCGAATTGCTGACCTATAGATCGCCAACGGCTCTGTTGCAACAATCAATCCGACTCAGCCTTTGCTACTATATCTATGGTTTCGGTCAACGTTGATATATGATATCTGCTAAAGTTGTTGCAACAGAGCCGTTCTCCGAGTGGCACCTAGGCATGAGGCACGCCTGCCCGAGGGGTACGTACCGTTAGCGGTACGTCACGCAACTAGCCAAGACACATGCGGCCAGTACCACTTGTGCCCACTCACGATAGGCTTGCACTTCGCCGACCTCAAGTGTACTTACATAGACAAGAGTAAAACGGCTCCAGGTGACCACTTTGGATGTGCATAACAGAATAATTTGTGCGATTCATTGGTACTATATGCCAGGTAATCTGGGAAATCGCACAAAATAGTAAGAGAGGGTAGGTATTAGAGTGAATACAGGTAAAGGTAAATTGCTCAAGCCCTCGGAAGTTGCCGAGAGATTGGGAGTAGACAGCGGCACGGTCAGCAGGTATATCCGCGAGAAACGATTGCCCGCCATCTACACGGCCGGTGGGCACCACCGGGTCTACGAGGTGGACGTCGACGCCTTCCTTGCGCGGGCCGAGCGCCCGAGGGACGTAGGGGCGATCATCATCGCCGTGATCAACCAGAAAGGTGGTGTAGGAAAGACTACTGCCACAGCCAATCTTGGTGTACTGATCCATGAGATAGGGTTGCGAGCTCTCGTTGTGGATCTTGACCCTCAGGGCAGTCCCACCTGGTCCATGGGCTACCAGCCCGACGCGGTTCGTCACACCATATTCGATGCAATCAAGGGTGAGCCGGACATACCAATGACCGACCTGATCTTGACTACTGAAGCCGGGCCCGATCTTGCGCCCAACAATATTATGGCCACCCAGGCTGATCGCGTGCTGTTCGGTAAGGTTACCTGGGGCACCCGGCTGGCCCATCTGCTGGATGAGGTGCGCAAGAGCTACGATTATATACTCCTCGACTGTGCGCCGAACCTCAACAGCCTAACTGTGAATGCTCTTCACGCGGCAGACTATGTGGTCGTTCCGACGCACCTGGAGATGCTCTCTGTAAATGGGCTGAGAGAGCTGCTGCAGAGAATTGAGGAGGCGCGCAGAGAAGCTAACGCACGCCTACGTGTAGCCGGGGTAGTCGCCATGATGGTGCAACACGCGAATTCCAACCGCGAAGTAGAGCATATATTGCATGATGGCCTGGCTGAGTGGGGCATCCCCGTGTTCCACACGGTCATCAAAAGGAGCACTCAATACGGCAGCATAGCAAACCGTCAGGGCGTCATGGCTGCCATGAATCCCCGAGGTGAGCATACCCAGGCCTACCGCCACCTGCTTGCTGAGTTGCTCCAGATGGTGGGTGGACCTGGTGTGGAGCGAATCTCGATGCTTGAAAACGTCAGTATCACCACAGCCACTGCCACCTCGACCAAAGGCAATGACAAGGACACTGTCCAGAGTAGCGCTGGGGGTACTGTTTCAGATGCCGACCCTACGGGCACTACAGGCAAGGTTAGCGCTACCGTGGCCACCAGCGTGTCTGCCAGGTCGCTGGGAGGTACTCGATGAGCAAGCAAGCCAAAGGCATTGTCAAGCCTGATTTCAGCCGTGAGCGCGATCAAAAGCTGGACCTGTCCGAGATGTTCGCGGCCAGTATGACCACGCAAGTAATGGACGCTAGTGGGCAACCTGGCACCACTATGGAGGGTGCACGCCTCTTGCCGCTCGACCTGATTGACCACAACCCTTACCAGGCCCGGCAGACTTTCGATGTTGATGCCCTGGAAGAGCTGGCCGATAGCATCCGCGAGCACGGAGTGATCGAGCCTGTGATAGTCAGGCAGAACAAAGGCCGTTACGAGATCGTAGCCGGCGAGCGGCGTTATCGAGCAGCGCTCATAGCCGAACACGAAGCGATACCCGCCCGCATCATGGAGCTGGACGACACGCAGGCCGCCATTTTCACGGCGCTTGAGAACCTGCAGCGTGAAGACCTTGATGTTGAGGACGAGGGGCGGCAATTTGCTTACCTTCAACAGCTGACCGGCCTCTCTCAGCGTAAGCTGGCGTTGAAGCTGGGCAAGGAGCGGCAGTACATCTCGCGGCGCATTCGCCTGCTCAAGCGTCCTGATCTTCTACAGGACTATCGGTCCGGGTTGAGGACTCTGCACCAGGTACTTAATCTTGTGGGCTCAGAGCCTGCGGGTGCTGCAGATGCCATTGAATCAGGCGAGGATAGGGATGAATCGGCGGAAAATTGGTCCGCAGGACCCACTACCGGTGAGGAAGAAAGTGGGTCCCGCGGACCCAACATTGGGTCCGGCGTCCCTCTGACCGACACTGATATCGAGTTGATCGAGCGGGACGATATTACAGGATACATGGTTGCTCGGCGGCACCTGAACGACAGAGCCACCAGCAATCCTGCCAGGGCTGCTGGATCAGCGGAGCGGGGGGGTACGCGCTTCCGGTGGCGTCCCCTGCAACAGTTCTACACATGGGTGGGCCGTATGAAGCCAGACGAAGTGCCTCTCGATGAGCGTGCGTCGGTGAGGGCTCAGATGGCGGAGATCAAGGCCAAGCTAGAGCAACTAGAGAAGGCGCTGGAGGAGACTGAAGCACCACCGGTGCAGTGACAGCCATGACGCTTAATGAGGAAGATTTGATACGAATGGTGTCTGGTGGCGAGACTGAAACAGTGGAATTCAAGATCAAGGCGCCACGACCAGGTGAGTTAGCCGAGCGTATGTGTGGCATGGCAAACACGCGCACAGGTGGCACCATCCTCTTTGGTGTTGAGGACAGGACCGGGCGGCTGGTTGGCATCGAGCATCCGGGTGACAGCATAGACAACATTCTCAGGGCAGCGCGACTTTTGAAGCCTAAGCTTGCTTTGCTCCCGCCGGGACCCAGCACTTACAAGGTCGGTGACGTGCAGATCATTGCGGTACAAGTGCCACCCAATGACGGTACGCTCTATCAGGCTGGAGGCGTCTTCTGGAGGCGACAGGGCAGCCACACTATACCTATGTCAAGTGAAGAGGTCGAAGCACACCTTAACACGTATGGCTCTACCCACTGGGAGACCATGCTTTGCCCTAGAGCCGTGCTGGAAGATATAGACTTTAGCCTGGTTGAGCGTCACCTATCGTACCGAGCCGAACGCAGTC
>JALYYZ010000250.1 GCA_030945985.1 Chloroflexota bacterium | reverse complement strand
GGCCAGTATGCCCTCGGTTATCTCCTTAGCAGGCACATCTTTCTGATGCTTGATTACTGGAATGCACATAGATGCACCTCCTCGTTTCTAATTATATACGCCTGCTCGGTTTGGTGAGGCCAGGTGTGGATCGCGCTAGATAATTGTCCCAGATAATAGCAGATAATGGTGCGCGTGTCTACTGCGTTCTTGAATGTTCAACGCGAAAGTAGTATAATTCTATCAAGGTACAATTCGCGCAACGCTCTTGAAAGTGGGATGTTCCCCACTTTTTTTGTCGTATGGGGTGCTACAAAGAATACTTCTACCTGAATATACAGCTACTGCTTACTGCTACACACCATAACCAACCGAATAATCATGTATGACACAAGAGCCGGAGAGGAGCATAGAAAATGAAGAGTGATCTATATGCAGCTATCAACCAGATAGCAGCCGAGCGCAACATCCCGCGCGAGGCGATCTTGCGCGGGATCGAAGACGCAATCATTACCGCTTACCGCCGCATCTCGGGCACTGACCAGAACGTCGCCGTCAAGCTTGATCTACAGTCCGGTGATGCTCGTGTCTTTGAGAGGCGCACTATTGTTGAGGACGTTGAAGATCCGGCACTCGAAGTTTCGCTGGAAGATGCCAGGCATGTAAGCGAAGAAGCTCGCGTCGGCGACCTGATCGAGAAAGAGACTACTCCCTCTGATTTTGGTCGCATCGCCGCGCAAACAGCCAAACAGGTGGTTATGCAGCGTATCCGCGAAGCAGAGCGCGACCGCGTCTTTTCCGAATTCAATGACCGTGAAGGCGATATTGTCCTAGCTAATGTGCAGCGCCAGGACCAGAATGGCAACTGGATCATGGAAGTAGGCCGTGCCGAGGCCATACTCCCACCAAATCATCAGGTGAGAACAGAGCGTTACCGTTCGGGCAACCGCATGCGTGTACTTCTCCTGGAAGTGCAGAAGAACCCTAAAGGCCCGCAGCTTATTGTCTCTCGCGCCGACAGGGCTTTCCTCCGCCGGCTCTTCGAGCTTGAAGTGCCTGAGATCCACAGTGGTATCGTGGAGATCAAAAGCATTGCTCGGGAGGCGGGGATGCGCTCCAAAGTAGCAGTAGCTGCTCGCCAGGCCAACGTCGATCCGGTAGGATCTTGCGTTGGTATGAAAGGGCAGCGCATCCAGAAGATCGTGGACGAACTGGGTGGTGAGAAGATAGATGTTGTGCTGTGGGACCCAGATATGTCGGTCTACATCGCCAACGCGCTTTCCCCGGCCCAGGTGCTCTCTGTCGAGCTCAATGAAGACGAGAAGACCGCATCGGTGGTGGTTCCGGAAAAGATGTTGTCGCTTGCAATTGGCAAAGAAGGCCAGAATGCTCGACTTGCGGCAAAGCTGACAGGTTGGCGCATAGATATAAGGAGCGCTACTACTCCGGGTGAAGAAATCAGCGACCCTGTGATAGACGACGAAGAGCTGGCTCACCGTGCCGCAGCAGCTCTCCGAGCGGAAGCAACAGTCGCCCCAAGCGATGAAGTCGCACAGGCCGGCGAGGCTGAGGCCCCGCGAGAAGAACGCCGCAAGGTTCGCCCCAACAATACAGTTGTATATAAAGGCGCGCCGTACGGACCTTTGCCTGAACAGATGCCGGGTGAGGCGGTTCGCATCCGAATCTCTGACGACCAGATAGAGATTCGGACCGACTCGGGCCGTACTCTGGCCACCTATAGTCTCGCCGAACCAGGCGAGGAAGACGAAGAAGAAGCATAGAACCTATACTGAAGACAATGCCCAAGAGCAGCACAAACAAAGGCCGCCGTCCCAAGCCCGTCCCCCAGCGTACCTGTGTAGCCTGTCGCAGCACAGGTCCGAAGAGGGGCCTGGTGCGCGTTGTCCGCCTGGCTGATGGCAGTGTGCAGGTCGATGAAACCGGCAAGAAGCCTGGTCGCGGAGCCTATCTGTGTGCAACATCTGCTTGCTGGGATAAGGCATTAAGTGGCAAGACACTAGAATATGCACTAAAAACGGCTATCAACCTGGAGAATAAAGCGTCACTGCTGGCATACGCAGCCACAATTGAACAAAGGGATGAACGCAAAGAAGAGCCCGCTGAGCGGACCGACGAACAACAGGCACCCGCAGAAGGCTGATGCCTATGTACAGGAGGTAAAAGATGCCCAAGAAAATAGATTACGTTATTATGAGCCCTGTACCATCTGAGGATGGGGCTGGGAAAGAGAACGTAGAAGAAGAGAGTTATTCACGTAATCCGCGCCCGCGTGTTGGCGCGGGCCGTGGCGCCCCTGCACGTCCTGGCGCTCCCGGCGCAAGCCCCGGCGCTTCCCGCCCCAGTGGCGGCTACCGTGGCCCCAGTGGTCGCTCAGGCGGAGGATTCGGACGTGGTGTTCGCCCTCAGAATGGCGGGGCGCGTGGGCCTGCGCAGGGGCGAGGTTTCGGGGGCGTTTCGCGTCTCGGTAGCCTGGAGCGCCCTACACGCAGGGCTGCTCTACCTCCCTATATGACCGTCAAGGAGCTTGCCGACATCCTGAGCGTCAAGCCCGTCGAGGTCATCAAGGAGATGATGAAGCATAATGTCATGGCGACCATCAACCAGCAGATCGACTATGATACTGCCGCAGTTGTTTCTATAGGCCTCGGTTACGAAGTCTCCGAAGCCAAGCCTGAAGAGGTCGAGGATCTTGGTGAAACGCTTACTGCCCAGCAGGAAGCAGCCGACTCTGGTCGCCTTTCCCCTCGCCCGCCGGTGGTCACAATTATGGGACATGTGGACCATGGCAAGACGAAGCTGCTGGACTCGATCCGTAAGGCCAATGTGATAGCTACCGAGGCGGGTGGTATCACCCAGCACATCGGTGCTTACCAGGTAGAGCTTCAGGGTAAAAAGATCAGCTTCCTTGACACTCCGGGCCATGAAGCTTTCACAGCTATGCGTGCTCGTGGCGCCCAGGTGACCGATATTGTTATCCTGGTGGTGGCCGCTGATGACGGTGTGATGCCCCAGACGCTGGAAGCTCTTTCACATGCGAAAGCTGCCGGTGTGCAACTGGTGATCGCGATCAATAAGATTGATAAGGAAGATGCCAATCCTGACAGGGTAATGACGCAGCTTTCCGAGCAGGGCCTGGTGCCCACCCAATGGGGCGGCGATACCGAGTTTATCCCTGTTTCGGCACGTACAGGCCAGGGCATACCTGACCTCCTGGAGACTATTCTTCTGGTCTCAGAGCTTGCCGACTACCGTGCCAATCCTGACCGTCGCGCTTCGGGCACTATCATCGAAGCAGAAATGGACCGCAACCGTGGTCCTATAGCTACGGCTCTTATTCAGAACGGCACGCTGAACCTGCGTGACTATGTCGTCGTGGGCTCATCATGGGGCCGTGTCAAAGCTATGCAGGACGACAAGGGCCGGAAGCTTCGTAAAGCCGAGCCTTCCATGCCTGTGGAGATATTGGGCCTTACAACTGTACCCCAGGCAGGAGACTCCCTCCTCGTGGCACCGGATGAGGCCGGAGCAAAAGTGATAGCCGAACAGCGCGGGCGTGCCCGCCGCTTCGAGGAGAGTGCCCAGGGTATCAAGACGGTCAGCCTGGATGATCTCTTCGCCCAGATCCAGGCCGGTAGTATAAAGGAGCTTCGCATCATTCTCAAGGCAGATGTGCAGGGTTCCCTGGAAGCTATCAACCAGCAACTCGCGAAACTCTCCACCGACCAGGTGAAAGTTAACGTCTTGCACAAGGCAACAGGTGGTATAACAGAGTCCGATGTGGCCTTAGCATTCGCTTCAGGCGCTATTATTATCGGCTTCAATGTTCGCCCGGACGCCTCGGCCAAGCGCGCAGCCGAGAAAAGCCATGTAGACATTCGCTTCTATGACATCATCTATAACCTGGCTGAAGATATCCAGAAGGCTATGACGGGTCTGCTCGACCCGACGTACCATGATGTAACCGACGGCTACGCGGAGGTACGCGCGGTGTTCCGTCTACCGAAGAACGAGCAGGTGGCAGGCTTGATGGTTACCGAAGGTAAGATTACCCGTAACTCACAGGTTCGCCTACTACGCAACGGAGCTGTCATCTATGATGGCACGCCCTCTTCCCTCAAGCGCTTTAAGGACGATGTCCGTGAAGTGACCACAGGTTATGAGTGCGGTATGGGCCTCACCAACTTCAACGACTTCCAGGAAGGCGATACCCTGGAATTCTACCGGAAAGAGCAGGTAAAGGTGATCTAACTGTGATCAGGGCTAGGGGTTAGAAGCTTGATCCCTAGCCTCCTTCTCTAGCAGCCGCCCACAACCAGGTCTCTGAACCTTTAGGGCCCTACGAACCCGATACTTACCTTAACTCCTAACTCCCGACCCCTAATATGACCACACGACGACAGATCCAGGTAGCCGAAGAGATTCAACAGATTGTATCTGTGCTCTTGCAACGCGACTTGAAAGACCCTCGTATTGGCTTCGTCACCGTGATCGGTGCTGAAGTCACACAGGATATTAAGTACGCCACTATATCGGTGAGCGTCATGGGCACGCCCGAAGAGCAAAAACAGACTATGGACGCGCTGGTCAGCAGTCGCGGCTTCATCCGCCGAGAGCTTGCGAGCCGTCTGAGTATACGCGCCGTTCCCGAACTGCGCTTCAAATTAGATCGCGGAGCTGAATACAGCAGTCGCATCAACCAACTGCTAAACGAGATAAAAGAGGCTGACGCTGCGGCACCAGACCCCTCCGACAAAGCTTTGCCTGCGGAAGCTGAAGCAAGTAATGCAGCAAGTAATAATATACCCGCGCCTGAAATTGAGGATGAAAAGTGAGCAACAGGGAGATACCGTTACCCGATGCCGACTTTGCGGACGAGCGGGTGCCATCGTGGACCATGCCTGAATACGCCAAGATTGCCCAGTGGGTTGAGGGCGCTCAAATGGTCTGGCTGCCACTGCATGTGTCACCTGACGGCGATTGTATAGGCTCTACCCTCGCTTTTGCTCGTGCTTTGCGCTCTCATGGCTACTCCTGCGCGGTGGTGTCCTCCGACCCGATACCTGCTGTTTACGCCTCTCTCTTCGATCCCGCCGATATTTATATAGGTGATAAGCCGCCAGGCCCCGCTGCTACCCATATAGCCTGCCTCGATATCAGTGATCCAATGAGAACCGGTCGCTTCTATGACGCTAACAAAGAAGCGTTCATGGGTCAAGCCGACGTCAAGGTGCTCAATATGGACCACCATACCACTAATCTGCGGTTCGGTGACCTCCAGCTACTTGACACGGCGGCGCCCGCTTGTGCCGAGCAAGTAGCCGTGGCGCTAAACGAGTTGGGTTGGGCCGTTGACCCTGATATCGCAGCTCATATCCTCCTGGGCGTAGTCACCGACACACTCGGGTTCCGTACTGCCTCTACCACCGCTCGCACCTTGCGTGTTGCAGCTCATATGATGGATCGTGGAGCGAGCCTGGCTAAGATAATAGACGCTGTCTTCAATACTCACCCCCTTTCGACTATTTTCCTTTGGGCGAAGGTGTTGGCCTCAGTGGCCGTGGGCGCGCAGGGGCGTGTACTATATGTAAATGTCACCCCACAAATGCTGAAGGAAGCAGGTGCTAAAGAAGAGGAGCTTGAAGGCATCGCCAGCTACCTTTCCACAGTGCGCGGCAAAGTTAGAGTTGCCGCCGTGCTCAAGGAGCGTTTCGATGGTACAACGCGCGCCTCTTTCCGCAGCCAGCCGGGAACAGATGTAGCTTCCATAGCTCGACGTTTCGGTGGCGGAGGACATGCGCAGGCTGCCGGTGCTACTATTCCATCTGTCGGGCCTCAAGCTGTCAAGCAATTCCTCGATGCCTGTGAAGATGTGCTAAACCAGGCATGAGGGATGGAAGTGTGCCCCTTGTTCGCAGGCTCATCTTTTTCGCCTACACCCATTGATGAACGGTATCTTTAACATAAACAAGCCTCCCGGCCTGACCTCTCATGACGTAGTAGCCCGCATACGGCGGCTCGCCTCGACAAAGCGCGTTGGGCATGCAGGCACACTCGATCCGATCGCAACGGGCGTTCTACCAATTGTGCTCGGCCAGGCTACGCGCCTGGTGGAATACCTGGCTGACGCCGACAAGGCATATCGGGCAACCTTGAGTTTAGGTGCGACCTCCAGCACATACGACCGTGAAGGCACTGTTACAGCTACACCAGGCATAGCTTCTATGCCCACATTGCAGCAACTGGACAAAGTACTCGACGCTTACCGTGGGCAGATCCGGCAACTGCCTCCAATGCACTCGGCTATAAAAATAGGTGGCAAGAAGCTGTACGAACTGGCTCGCGCAGGCATCGAGGTAGAGCGCCAACCCCGCCACGTCACTATTACCCGGCTTGAGATCGAGGTGTATGATCCGCCCACGCTCGGCCTTTTCGTCGAATGCAGCAAAGGTACATACATTCGTTCTCTGGCTCATGACCTGGGCCAAACGCTTGGAACAGGCGCTTACCTGCAGGACCTCCAGCGCACTCGCCACGGACCCTTCTCTATTGAGGGCTCAGTTACGCTTGATGATCTTCGAGACGCTTTTGCGGCGGATGCGTGGCAGTCTTCCCTTTACCCGCCCGACTTTATACTGGCAGCCTGGCCTGTGCTTGTCGCCTCGCCACAGCAACAACTGGCGATAATCCAGGGCAAGCCTATAAACTTGCCGCAACCCACGGGCGCGCAACCTTTGCTGCTGAAGGCCGTAACCCAGAATGGAGATTTGTTAGCTATAATGTCCTGGGACGTCCGGAAAAGCTCCTGGCAGCCCCATAAGGTGTTCTTACCGGAAGCTGTGGGGGTCAGTAGTGACCTCTCTCATGTAATTGATATAGCGAAACTAATAGAGTGAAAATCACCAACGATATAACCCAACGCCAGCCGGCTCAAGCCGTTCTTACTATCGGCTCTTTTGATGGCGTCCATCTCGGGCATCAGGCGCTTATACGCTCTGTTGTTGGATCAGCTCGCGACAAGGGCATAGCTGCCGTAGCCCTTACCTTTGAGCCGTCACCCCGTGAGGTACTCAGCCCCGGCCAGCCTCTTGCCTACCTGACTCCTCTGCCGCAGAAACTGGACCTCCTGGCGCAAACCGGTCTTGACGAGACAGTGGTAATTCCTTTCACAAAGGACCTCTCACAGGTGCAGGCACCCGATTTTATTCATTATCTACGCAGATACTTGCTGTTTACGGAGTTGTGGGAGGGTGAAAACTTCGCCCTGGGTCGTGGGCGTACCGGAAATATCGAGGTACTCACAGACCTGGGACGACACGTTGGCTATAACACACTGATCGCACCCCTTGTAGAGATGGACGGGCAACCGATCAGCAGTAGTCGTATACGATTATCTGTTATGCAAGGGAGAGTAAGCGACGCCGCCCGTCTCCTGGGGCATTACCATGCGATTTCCGGCACAGTTGTGCCCGGCTCGCGGCGTGGGCGTGAACTGGGTTATCCGACCGCCAATCTGGCCACTCCGCCCCATATCGCGCTACCGGTTGACGGCATCTATGCCACCTTTGTGACACGTCCTGCAACAGGTGAGATCCTCCCGTCGGTTACCAGCATAGGCACCCGTCCCACCTTCGAGGATGACGCCCGGCTGGTCGAGGCTTTCATCATCGATTACTCGGCAGACCTGTATGGTGAAGCTTTGACCGTCCACTTTGTGCAACATCTGCGTCCACAGGTAGCCTACACCGGAGTTGAGCCGCTTATCGCGCAAATGGATAAAGATACAGTTCAGGCGCGTGAAATAGTGCGGACCTCTGTCGCTCCAGGCACATCACCATCTTATATCTCATCTACACTGCATACTGTTAGCGATTTTAGAAGCAAGCTTGATTAATCTAATCTGTAACTCTGGTCGTATGTGTTAACAGAAGCAAAGTGCAAGGGACCAAAACAAGTCCGCTACTCCCTCCTTACAAGCAAAACCCCCGCCGCAAGGCAGGGGTTTTGTTTTTGTATGGATGTGCTGCTTGGGCTGCGAAACTACCTGAACCAGCCGATACCCGGGCTATTGTCGCTCGGTTGCGGGTAATATTCCCGTAGTCTGCCGATCGTGTATGGATCGATTGGCCTGCTGGCAGAGTCATAGAGCCCGAAATGGAGGTGTAATACACCTCGTGCTCCTGTGTCGCCGGCCCAGCCCAGGATCTGACCGCGCTTCACATGTACAGTCCTCGACTGTGAGCCCAGCGGTATGCCGCCGGCTATGGAAGCAAGGTGCCCGTAATATGTATAGTACGTCGAGCCGCCGATGTCATGCTGCACCCATACAGCGTTTCCTTGACGTGAGCTACAGTTTCCACATGCGTCGCCATCAGCCGAGGCAATTACCGCAAAGGTCCGCCACGAGTCCATGTTGTTCACGCTGCCGTTGATGTAATCGATGCCCCCATGGAACCCACCGCCACCGGAATAGTACCAACCCGATAGTACCGACATCCTGCTTGTGCCCTCGAAAGGCAGCGTAAGGAATGCCCCACCAACCTGTCGTACAGGGGAACTTGTAGTCTTCGCCAGGGCCACGTTGCTCCCGGAGGGGATGACCGCAGAAGCTATCACTACTCCAGCTAAAGCAGCACCCGCCACCACGCTCTTGCCTTTTTCAAACTTCGCCGTTGCGGCAAGACCAGATACAACACGTTGCAAAATAGTAACAATACTCATAATTAAAGGTTGCCTCACTCTCTGTGAAATATACAAGTCAATATTGGCCCCACGCATAATTCGCGGCTCAACAAGAGTGATTATAACCAGCCATTAGTTTGCTTCGCCACTAAAATGAGCCTATTTCTTACTTTTTAC
>JALYYZ010000245.1 GCA_030945985.1 Chloroflexota bacterium | reverse complement strand
GGTGAAAGACAAGCCCCTCTTCGGCCTGATAGATAACATTGACCGGACATCGCTCCAGTCGAACGCCAGTAAAGAGATTATCAATGCTGTCACACGTGTGATACTGGGAATAGTCGTTGCGCTTGCCATGGCCTTCTTGCTGGAGTACCTCGACAACAGCCTCCGCGACGAGCGTGACACCAGGCGGGTACTTGACTTGCCCGTACTGGGTACTATACCGAGGAGCTAGAGAGAAAGGCTCGGACCCTTGAGGCTACCATAGCGCCATGAGACTGGAGATTGGCTTTATGTTGAACCATGCAGATTGATTTTCGACAAATCATAAGGGGCTTACAGAAGCGGTGGTGGCTTGCGCTGATCGTCACGCTCGCCGCTGCGGGGGCAGCCTACCTCTACAGTAAGAGCCAACCAAGCGTCTACCAATCACAGGTGACGCTGGTCGCCAACTCTTTCCCGACCGATAACGGCACGATTGAAGCCATCAAAAAGACGATGCCCACATACGCCCAGCAACTGGGAAGCAAAGAGCTTTGGAAGGCCGTGGTAGACGACCCTGACAACGGCATCGCAGACGTCGACGTAGATGCCCTGGGAGGTCTTATTAAAGTGCAGGCGCGTCCCGATCAGAACGCGCTCGTCATGACGGTCGATAACAAGCAAGCGGAGACAGCGGCGCTGTTAGCTGACCGCATCAGCAACGCCTACGTCGAGCAGCAGATGTCGCAGAACCAGGACGTCGGATCTGGCAATGAACGCGTGGTGTGGTCTATTGCTCAAGCGGCAGAGGTGCCTCTGCAGCCATACCAACCTCGGCCTTTGCTGAATGCGGCTGCGGCAGGACTATTTGGGCTAATACTAGGTCTGCTACTCGTGATCGGAATCGAGCTAACGGATACAACATTGAAAAACAGCGCTGATGTGCAGCAGTACATAGGATTGAACACCCTCGGGGTTATACCAAGGGCTCAGGCATAAAGGATGAAGGAGCCCGCTGGGTCGATGGTGCGGCTATTTATAGGAGAAGAGAGTGGCAAATAAAGAGAAGGCAGAGGCTGCGGGTCTTGTTGCGTTCACAGAGCCAAAATCGGCAGCATCTGAGGCGTACCGGGCGCTGAGAACGAATATACAGTTTTCCAGCCCTGACAGGCCGGTGCATATCTTACTGGCAACCTCGACCAGTCCGGACGATGGGAAGTCGACAACTATCGCAAACCTGGCGATTACTTTTGCCGCAGCGGGATCGCCTACAATCCTCGTGGACGCCGATTTGAGACGTCCGCACCTTCACAAGGTGTTCGGCCTGGAAAATAGCAGCGGCCTCACAACTATGGTGGCCGAGATGGCAAGGCAGGCAAAGGGAGCAGGCGGGGTTCAGATACCGCTACAGAGCACACAAGTAGAGAATCTGCGGGTGCTAACCAGTGGCCCTGTGCCGCCGAACCCCTCTGAGATACTCTCATCACAACGTATGGCTGAGATATTATCGATGTTGCGTGCCGAGGCCGAGTATGTGTTGATTGATACGCCGCCTATTATTGCGGTCACCGATGCGGCAGTGCTGGCTCCCCGCGTCGATGGTGTGCTACTCGTGGTGAACGCGGGTAAGACCAAACGAGACCTGGCTGTAAAAGCGCGCGACATACTCATGCAGGTAAATGCTAATCTCCTGGGTGTAGTTCTGAACAATGCGCAGTTGGACAAGAGTGCTTATGCCTATTATGGATAGTGTCCTACTTTGCTTAGTTCTCCAAAAGAGATCAAGTTCCCCTCACATACTCTCCCATGATTGACATACACGCCCATATAATACCGGACCTGGATGACGGCCCGCGTGACATGGAAACTTCCGTGGGGATGGGCCGCATTTTTGCGGAGGAGGGAGTTAGCTGCGTCGTGTCAACTTCCCATAGCGAAGAGGCCAGCGCTACGGGCCGAGCAGGTATGGAGTCGAGGCTGGAGCTGGTGCGCGCTGCATGGATAGAAGCTGGGCTCGACATCGAGCTAAAGCTGGGCATGGAGATCTATCTGCAACCCGATTGTGTGCAGCAGTTACGCGCAGGTAATTTGTGGAGCTTGGCGGGCAGTAAGTATGTCCTGGTCGAGTTACCATACCAGCCGTGGCCTGCCTACGCCAACCAAACGCTTTTCGCCTTGCAGGTAGCCGGATATTCCCCCGTATTGGCACACCCCGAAAGGTACACAGCGATACAAAATGATCCTAATGTGCTCTACGAACTCGTCCGAAAGGGTGTACTGGCACAGGTGACAGGTCTAGCGCTTGCGGGCTCGCAAGGTTCGATAACGAAAAAATGTGCTGAGACGCTAGTCAAGCACCATCTGGTGCAGTTTATTTCTACGGACGCCCACGGGGATCATGGCAAGCGAGTGCCCTCATTGCTCGAAGCCGTGCGCCAGGCTCAGCAATGGATAGGCGAAGAAGCGGTCCATGCCCTGGTTGAAGGGAACCCGAGGCGCGTTGTGGAAGATAGACCTGTGGAGGTCCAGCCTGAGCGGGTAAGTGGGCGCAAATGGGGGCTCGGGGATCTGTTCCGCAGATAGTCTCTGCTAAGGTTTCTCTTCGCTAACCTTGAGACTATAATCCGTCGGCTGGATGGTATGAGTTGTCATACCCGATACAACCAGTACGGCTCGACTGTAAGGCCCGCCGGGAGACAGACCCTCTATAGTGAAGGAGGCCAGGCCATCGGAGCCCACTTGAACAGGTTGTACGCTAAAGCCTGCTTTGCCGATTTTGACTGCGGCCAGGTAGTAGAGTTGTGGCAGAACATTGCTTACCTGGGCAAAACCTGAACTCTGCCACCCTTGCGCCGCTTCGGCATCGTCGCTGTAGCCGATCTCGGGTATAGAGAGGTCATCGACGGCGAAGCCTGCAGCGTTGTAGCCATCATCGGTGACGTACTCAAAGCGGATCTCTATCGCTTTGCCGGCGTAGGGTGCAAGGTCCACTCTCTCCGCAAGCCAGCCTCCGGCGTCCGCGCCGGGCTTGCTTGCGCTATCCCCTGTATAAGCGCTACCAAAGTTGTTGCCGTTGGGGTTGGTACTCGTGGTATGGGTGCCCTTGAGCGTGTCCCAGGTTGCTCCGCCATCGGTCGATACCTCTACATAGGCATAGTCAAGGTCTTCCTCTATATTGAACCAGGTATAGAAATTCAGGGTAGCAGAGTGAACCCGGCTCAGGTCGAAGCTGCGGGTCATGCTCGTATCTGCCAAGTCACCTCGGTTACTCCACCAGATGCCTCTACCACTATGCGCACGAGTGGGTATGATGGGGGCTACGGCCTGGCCCTTGAAGTTTACATGAAGAGCGCTTCCAGACTGCGGAGGAACAAGCCCAATGTAATCGGTGCCGAACTGGTTGACATGGTCGTTCAGTGTCTTGGGGTACCTATCGATACTGTTCTCCAAAGAGACTCCCGCGTCTCGGTCAGGATAGTCAAAGCCGTTCTCAGCGGCACCCGCCTGACCATCGAGAAGGTTCGCCAGGGTCCACTTGCGATAAGCATCTTCGAAGCGATTACTGCTACCAAGAGAGGCAAGCGCATTGCTTATGGCATCGGTGCCTTGCCCCGGAGCGGTAACGACGGCGTGGAGCACCTTGTCACCACCGTAGTGGGTACGTAAGTAATCCAGAAAGAGCAGCGAGGCGCCATAGTTGGAGCGCGCAGCGTCGGGACTGGATTGCCAGGCGTTTAGCTGCACGTCCGGATCTGCCAGAAAATCACCGTCTACGCCTACCACATCGTAGCCGTTGAGGGCCGAGGCGAGCACCGACGCGCCTTCATTGAGCCACACGTCGTGGTTGGGATGCTCATACCAATGGATCATATGCTGAAATTCGTGGGCCAGGGTGCTCTCGATACCATTCCAGCCGCCATCGGTGTTGATGTAGATTATCTCTCTTTGATTGCTGTAGGGATTCACCACACGGGTGTACTCGTCGGCAGAAGCAAAATAACCGCCAGCGCCTGGGATCGAAGCGAAGAGCACTGTAATTCGGGGGTCATCGTCTACACCAGGCGTCCATTCCGAGCCGAAGAGCCGGTGGTCAGTGGGATATATTTTCTCCTCAAAGGCTTTGGTCGCGGACTTGAGTGCAGCGTTATCTGTTGGGCGACCATCTTGAGCATACCAGTAGACATGGCCCGTAACTTCAACTATCGTGGCGGTAATCGTGTAGTAGCGCTTTGCCAGGAGATCGCTCATATAGAAAGTATCACTATGGCCGGTGGTCAGGCCCGTAGCAGGGTGCGCTACGGTACGTGCGATGGGAGCAGTACTCTTCAGCTTGAGTCGCGCTGTAAGAGAATAGAGATCGCGGAGAGGCACTCTAGCTGCATCGAGTGTCTGGAGAGATAATTCTGCTGGAGAGAGGACCGGCATAGTCGAAATAGGCGCTTCCGTTGCGGGTGTAGAGCCTGGCATAGTCGAAGTGGGTACAGCGGTCCATGCAGGGGTCAGACTTGGCGGCTTGAGTTCAGGTGTGGTAGTGGAAAGAAATCCAGCAATGGAGATCAGAGTAACACTACTCAGAGGCGTGGGAACGGGCGTGATGGCCGCTACACGCGCCCGGTCGGGAAGTTGCAAGGGGGTGCCACGCAGGTAAGCAAAGTAGCCTGCTGCGACTAAGCCCAGCGTAGCCAACAACAGCATAAGTCCAATGCCAGGGAGGCGACTGGGCGGTCCTTGTTCAGCGCTGGGGTACAGAGGTGGTTGTGACATAGAAAGGAGGAGCCGGCATATTATCGCACGGCGGGTTCTTTATAGGCCAGGAGACGCATACCGTTCAGTGTAACCAGGAGAGACACGCCCATATCGGTCATAATAGCTGCCCATAATGGAAGGGTACCTACTGCGGCGAAGAGTAAAGCCAAAGCTTTGACAAAAAGGGAGAGCACTACGTTCCACTTTATCACCCGCAGGGTCTCCCTCGATAGCAAAATAGCAAAAGGCAAACGCGAGAGGTCGTCGCTCATAAGGGCCACACCGGATACCTCCAGGGCAGCTCCTGTGCCTGCATAGCCCATAGCCATGCCGACCTCCGCAGCCGCAAGGGCCGGAGCGTCGTTCACACCATCACCCACCATCGCAAGGGGACCATATTGCTGAGTAAGGCTGTGGATCGCGTCGAGCTTGCCCGCAGGTAAGAGCCCGGCGCGGACATCTTCTATGCCAACATGTCGAGCAATGCTCCGCGCGGTGGCATCCGTATCGCCGGTCAACATGGCAACATGGCTGATTCCGGCTTGTCGCAACATGGCGACCGCATTTGCGGCCTCCGGGCGTGGGCTGTCCGACATGGAGATAATGCCAAGTAGAGCTTTCATTGTGCCCACCAGCACTACCGTCCGTCCCTCCTGCGCTGCTAGTGTAATAGCGTCTGCTGCTTCCATGACAGGTATGGAGTGCTTCTCGAATAGAGTGGGACTGCCCACATAGACAACGTCTCCTCCGACAGTAGCCCGCGCGCCCATGCCTGGTAAGGCAATAAAATCACGGGCCTCCGCCTCCTGGGCGCCAGGCAAAGCACGAGCGGCATGTACGATGGCACGGGCCAGGGGATGTTCGGAGCGCGCTTCCACTGCGGCTGCCAGTGTCAGAAGCGAGTTGGAGTCGCCACTCAGCGCAAGGACACTTTGCACCTGCGGACGCCCCTGGGTCAAGGTGCCTGTTTTATCAAAGGCAAGCGCACGCACCCTCGCCAGCGCTTCCAGGGTAGCGCCGCCCTTGATGAGCACACCCCTGCGTGTGGCTGCGCCGATAGCAGCCACAATGCTCACAGGGGTAGAAATCACAAGCGCGCAAGGACATGCCACCACCAGGAGGACAAGAGCGCGATAGAACCAGGCCGAAAAAGGTTGAGCAAACAGCAAGGGAGGCAGGGCGGCCAACAATACGGCTCCCGCTATTACAACAGGTGTATAGACGGCCGAAAAGCGATCTACAAACTGTTGCGAAGGCGCGCGGCTGGACTGAGCCTCCTCAACCATGCTGATGATGCCTGCGAGGGTAGTACGGCCTGCGATCTGAGTAGTTTTTACGCTCAGAGCGCCGTAACCATTGATCGTGCCGGCATAGACCACGGCACCAGGCTCCACATCGACAGGTAAGCTCTCACCCGTTATAGGGGATTGGTTTACACTGCTTGCGCCCTGCAGAACCAGACCATCAAGGGCTATGCGCTCACCAGGGCCGACCAGCATGGTTTCACCCGGCATAATATCTTCAACAAGGAGGCGGACATCGCGGAACTGGGATGCTATGGCTTCCTTGCCACCTCGCCGGACCAACGCCGTATCAGGCGTAAGACTCATCAAGGAGTTGATAGCGCTGCGGGTCTTATCTAGGGTATAAAGTTGGAGAGCCCCACCCAGGCCAAAGAGCAACACGACCGTAGCCGCTTCTGCCCAGTCACCGGTACCGGCGGCCCCGACTACAGCCACGGTCATCAGCAAGTTCATGTCCGCACGGCCCGCCTTGAGCGCAAGCAGACCTGCCCGCGCAAAGGTCCAGCCACCGGCAGCTATAGCTAAAGCATAGAGAGCATCAACAGGCAAGAGGGGTGTGTTGAATAAGGAGAGCACAAAAGCAACCGACGCGCACATCAAGGCGACGCCCAACCACATGTTGCGCCCGAGCCGCAGAGAGGGCTTCCGCGCGGCGGTTGCTTGGCCCAGAGGAGTAGCACTGTACCCGGCATGGCTGACGGTGCGCTCTATCTGTGCGGTTATGCCTGCACTTGCGCCTTGCACGGGCACTACAGAGAGGCGAGCAGAAGCAAAACTGATGGTAGCCGACGCCACATCCGGCAGCGACCCCACGCTCTTCTCGACCGTATTTGCGCAATCGGCACAATCCATACCCTGTACTGAGAAGAGAAGGGGCGTTAGCCGCAGCTCCTTCTCGTCGACGCGATAGCCTAACTCCTCTATACGCCGCGTAAGAAGGTCGTGGCTTTGTAGAGCAGGATCGTATGTGATCTCGGCAGTCGAAGTGGCAAAATTGACACGAGCAGAGGCCACACCAGGCATTTTGCCGAGCGATTGCTGGATGCTTAAAGCGCAATCAGCGCAGTCCATGCCGCTAAGCCGCAGCTTTTCGAGCTTTTGCTCCTGAATTGTGTCGGTTGTCGATTGGGAGGAAGGCATCCTACTCACCCCTGATATGCTCCAGACAGACGCCCAGCAGCGTGTTGATGTGGGCGTCGTCCAGAGTGTGGTAAACAACTTTGCCCTGCCTGCGGCTGCGCACCAGGCGAAGGCGGCGCAGCACGTTGAGGTGCTGCGAAACTGCCGATTCGCTGATACCGGCTATAGCCGCCAGATCACAGGTGCATAACTCACGGGCAAGGAGCGTGTAAACTATTTTAGCTCGCGTAGGGTCGGCCAGCGCTTGAAAAGTGGCCGCAAGACCAACATACTCAGGAGCAGGCAAGAGGGCGGCACGGCCTGCCTGCACGTCGTCAGGGTGAATGCAGCGGGTGTCACACACAACATCAGGCACTGTGGCTCCGGTTGTTGAGATAGATTGCACGGGTGCTAAAGGCTCTGTTTGTAACATAGTTATGCTGGTAGTTGTTCCTAGAGATTTCATTTTAGTGATTACTTAATTGTATCATGCCAGGTAGGTGCAATGCAAGGTCTGCCACGCGTTGAGGCTCATTCACTCACCTCACGCAGCTAAGCACCAGTTCAAGTGCTATACAGGGGACGATCAATCGTAACATCGGGCCAAAGCGCGTAAGGTGACGCGTTTATTGGTCCAAAGCGGAAGCCTAGGTGTTCCATAATGCAGCTTCATGGACCTTTTAGCTTTGGAAAGGGAAATCAAACACATCAGAACCCAATGGGTTCTGATGTGTTTGTTTTTGGAAAGAAGTGCTCTTTACCCAAGACGTCCATGAAGCTGCAATTAGCAGAGAGGTAGCGTATGCTATAGCACAAAGTAAACAGTGAAGATGTGTATAAACGATTGACAGGTGAAGGCAAGGGGAGTAGCATCCTGCCACCTCCAGGTTTAGGAGGCATAATTCTATCTTCTGATAGGGAGACCGTATATGGCCGGTAACTGGATATTGGTTGGGATGTTAGCCTTGCTCTGGCTGGGCGCCGGTGCGCTGCATGGAGGGCTGGAGGCAAGAAATAGTGAATGTTGAGCAGACACTAGAAGAAAGTGCCCGGCCGGTAATGCTGATGGACAGTGAGGCTGTACGCCGCGCGCTCACCCGTATGGCCCATGAAATATTAGAGCATAACGGCGGGGTCGAGGATCTAGCCCTGATGGGGGTGCGCACACGCGGTGTGCCCCTGGCGCGACGTCTGGCAGCACTTCTTGAGGAATTCGAAGGGGCTGCTGTACCGGTGGGCGAACTTGATGTGACACCCTATCGAGACGATAGGCCAAAGGGGCAAGCGACAGGCTGGCCCACACAGGAGCCTGGAATTGAACTCGGGATCGAGGCTCTCAAGGTTGTGCTCGTGGACGACGTCTTTTTCACCGGGCGCACGGTACGAGCCGCAGTGGATGCCCTGATCAGCCACGGCAGGCCCGCCTCGATACAGCTGGCGGTGCTTATCGACAGAGGGCACAGAGAATTGCCTATACGCGCCGACTACGTAGGCAAGAACGTGCCTACGTCCAGGCACGAGCGGGTGCAGGTAAGCCTGATTGAAACCGATGGGGTTGACTCTGTGACGCTGAGAAGATAGCAGGGGCCAATTAGCTGCGCATGAAGCGGAAATCATATGCCAGGCTATCAACTAATCTGTCAAACGCCGGATCTTCGCGCCGAGCTTTTCAAGGCGCTTCTCGATTGCCTCGTAGCCCCGGTCTATCTGGCGAACATTGAAGATCGTGCTCTTGCCTTTCGCGCAGAGGGCTGCCTGGAGTAAAGCCATACCCGCGCGTATATCGGGGCTCGACACTTCTTCGCCCCTGAGCTGGGACTTGCCGACAACCACAGCACGATGCGGGTCACACAATACTATCCGAGCACCCATACCGATCAAGCGATCTACAAAGAAGAGACGATTTTCATACATCTTCTCGAAGACGAGCACTGTACCCTCGGATTGGGTAGCCGTCACCAGGGCGATGCTCAGCATGTCCGATGGAAAGGCCGGCCACACGCCGTCGTCCAACTTGGGAATCGCATCATGCACATCGTAGGCCACCCTTAGGTCCTGGTTGCCCGGAACTATTATGTCCGAGCCGGTAACTGTAGCTTCCACCCCGAGCTTGCTCAACACAAGGCAGGTCATGCGCATGTGCTCAGGCACGGCGTTACGAATACGTAACTCACCACCTGTAACAACAGCCAGGCCGATGAAGCTACCGATCTCTATATGGTCCGACATAATGGTATGTTCGCCGCCTTTTAGCTCCTCCACACCTTTGATGCAAAGAGCGCTGGTGCCGGTACCGGTTATAGAGGCGCCTATGGTGTTGAGCATAAGGCAAAGGTCTTGCACATGGGGCTCCGACGCGGCGTTCAATATAGTGGTCTCACCTTCGGCAAGGACCGCCGCCAGAATAGCTTGCTCGGTACCCGTAACACTTGCCTCATCCAGGAAGATAGTGGTACCACGCAGTTTGTGCGCGTGCATCCTGTACTGACCTTCAACCACCTCGACGGTCGCCCCCAGGCTTTGCAAAGCCAAAAGGTGCGTATCCACCCGTCGACGGCCTATAGCGTCCCCTCCTGGTTGGCCCAGCACTGCCAGTCCTGTCCTGGCAAGTAGAGGTCCCGCCATCAGCATGGAGCCCCGAACACGCGAGCCAAGCTCGCGGTCAGGCTGGCGCTCCACCGATTTCGCCTGCAAAGTGATAGTGTGCGTGGTGGAAAGTTGGCTTGCCTCAACTTCTACCCCTATCCCTTCAAGGATCTGCAAAAGCACACGGATATCAGCAATATCAGGCACGTTATGTAGCGTTACCGGCTTGTCAGTCAGCAGGCAGGCGGCTAACATCGGCTGCGCCGAGTTTTTATTACCCGCAGGGGTAATCTCCCCGCTCAGCGGTGAGCCGCCTTCAACGATTAATCGTTCCATTTATCTCCTGGGTTTTATCTCGCTGGTCCCACCGGTACGATGACTTCGAGTTCCAAATTATATGGGAACAGGCTTCTCTTTCTGCGGCTGTAATCTACCCTATTTTGTTGCCTGGAGGGTAAGGCTATAGTAGAAAGGTTGGTTAGGCGCTGAGGTAGATAACTTCAGCCAGTTTGTTCCGGGGTGGAGCGTGTCCGCACCAACCTCCAGCGACAGGCTATCCGAACCTGGCGGAGGTGTGGACACACTCAACAGACGATTGTCGAGCATAGCTTGCGGTACTGCTCCAGGGATCTCGTGTTCAAAAAAGGCATACAAGGCCAGGCTAGACACTGCCTCTGACGTAGCCTGCGGATCGGACCAACCGAGACCGTGTCGCGCATCGAACAGCGTGTGTGCCGCGTCGCGCGCGGCAACCTTATATAAATCAGCATGGGCGGTAGGCATATTACCCACCCCATCCAGCGAGACCACAACGAGAGACAATTCCAACAAAGCCGATGATAGCTCAACAGTAGGAGCATATGGACCGTCCAGACAGCAGCGCTCAGCCAGCGCTAAAGCATTTTCCTTATCGCCCAACTGCCGGAGGGCCAGGGCAAGCCGCGCCTGGCTGAGAGTCGAGAGCCGGTGCTCGGCGTACTGCGTTGTATAAACGAGGTATGGTCGCACCATGTCAGCAGAGATTCGGTTGTAGATGGAGAGAACGTAAAGTGCGTATACGCTGTTGTCAAGCTGGTCAGCATCAACATCAGCAGAACCGGCAGGCCGGCTGCCTTCCCACAGCAGATAGTTGAGGCCGCGTTCGACTACATGATTACTCACAGCCGGCACGAGTGGCGGCGACAGGCCCTTTGTGGACGAGGCGTAGCGTGCCAGATCCGACAACAAGCCGGCAGTGGCTGTGATATTGCTGTGAGAGGTATCGCCTTCTGTACCTGGCCAACCGCCATCGGGGAGTTGCGTCGAATAGATCTCTTGCAACAAGAGGGAGCGTTCGACCTGAGAAAGTGATGCTTCAACAGGCGAAGACATGCCTAGCCGGTTGGTGATTGAAATCACCGATGAAGAAGCACTCAAGCGGGCTGCCGCTGAAGGCCCATCGATAGAGGTTATTTCCGTACCGGCAGTTGCCAGGGACGAGAGCAGAGAGCTAGAGGCATGCACATGCAGCTGCAAACCGGCTGCCGGTATGCCGGAGGGCACAAGCACGCCGATCGTGCGCTCGCCCGTCGATACTCCGGAAGCATATGTGAAGGCGGTCCTAAGATTTGGCAAAGCTGTGATAGGCAAGGTCCATTGCCCGGAAACCATAGCGCCGTGAACAAAAGAAAAATGTATAGCGGCGTCGCCCGACTGCTGAAGCACATATTGCCAGGCGAAGCGCCCCCGTGCATGAGCCGGCAAATCTACATTTTGGGAGCCTGCTCCAACCAGTGTCAGATTCCCCTCGGCTTCAGCACGCAGGCTTGTGACCAATGGCATCTCGGTAGGATTGTAGACGGCAACAGAGATGGATTGAACCTGTGCAACGACGCCCTGGCTAGCCTCGGGTAATTGCAACGTAGGTCCATCGGTCACACGCAAGAGTGACCAGGACCGTGCATAGCCGCCCGACTCTGTGACCGCCTCCGACATCAAGTACCAGAAACCCGGCTGGAGAGGGGCGCTCTCTGTATACGTCGCGCTGCCTTGTGGACCAATGGAAAGGCTGGGCTCCCAAATAGCTCCGGGAGCCTGGTCATTCCACGCGCGCCTGAGCCACAAGGATGCTGTACCAGGAACCGCGTGCTCCTGACCATCGTGCAGAGCTACCGTCAGAGAAAAAGGCGCGCCCGCTGCCACGATGCCTGGCGCAGAGAGTTGCAGCCCTATGGTATGGCTTAGAGTGGATAACAGGTCCAATTCGCGATGGCCGGGCACGCCGGCCCTGAGCATGAGCACGCGGCCACCCGCAAAAATCTGCGGCAGCTTGACTGTCAGTTCCTCGCCGCTTAGCGGCTCAACAATGCGCGCAAGGTGCTCCCCATAGGGAGATACTGCCAGAAGCATAACGGGACCGGCAGTGCCATTGTCGGAAAGAGTAGAAACGTGCAACTCTGGCGCCTCTTCACGCGAACCTGTCTTTACGTCAAGGTTGAGAGACGGAGACATCACGTGGAGGGTAACCATTTGTGACGGCTGCGGCTCCAGATAGTGTAGAACCCTACCTGTTAGCTGGCCGGACCTCCCTTCTACCTCTACAAAGAGGCCCACGTCGGTCGCTATGGAAGCCCAGGCAGGTAGTGGCAGAGTAAAGATGGCTTCACCGGCCAACGCTGTTGCGGTAACCGGTCGTGAGGCCCAGGTATCGCCCTGCAGGCGTAAGGTGGCAGTGACTATTCCGAAGACAGGGTCGCCTCGCGGATCGAGCAGACTAACTGTGCCGGTGACCTCCGTTGAGCTGGTCTCCAGCAAGCCAGGCGCGAAGCTTACGCTGAGGCCGTCGTTATGTGCAGCCTCTACCGGAATAGAGAAGTCGCGGTGGGCGCCGCCGGATGTTATGCGCAGGAGATACGTGCCAGGCAAGGCGTCACGTGCCAGACTAAAGAGGCCACCGATACCACCGACACTGTCAGGCTTGAGGGTGAGAGAGGCAATAAGCGCGCCAGCCGGATTTAACAACTCGGCGTCTATGCTCTGATCTGCCACAGGTGTTGCCGGTAAAATGCCGGCAGGATGTATCAGAGCGCGGAAGTTGATTGCTTCACCTGGAGCGTAGCTGGGGAGATCAAAATGGAGATCCGCAGAGAGCGAGCCTGATGATTGTCCCCAATGCGCCGCGGCTTCCAACAGCAGTGCGGCCACATGACCATTTAAATCGCGAGCTACAGCCAACGTTGCCCCATTGCCCAACGCGGATGGTAGCCAGAGGCCATCCTTGCTCGTAACACCCTTTTCCATGAGTTGGCCATCAGCCGAGTAGAGTGATATCTCCACACCTGCCCACGGCTCGCCACTCTCGGTAGTGGCCCACAAAGGATTATCGCCACCTGGCCAGGCAAGCGTCCGGTCAGCCACGATGAGCATCTGCCAGCCCGCAGCGACACCCTTTGTGCTTGGCGTCGCACAAAGCAGGTAGGTGCCTGCTGGAGCACCCAAAAGGGTTGCCTGTCCATCGTGAGCTTTAATATGAGCACGGCTAACAGGGAGGAGAGAAGGTAGGAGGCCATTAGGCAAAGAGGTAGGCCACGAGGACAGGGCCGAACCAAGTAGCGGGAAACGGCTCGACGGCAATGTGTATAGGGTGAAAGCTAGACTGTCTATGGCCCCAAGCGCCGCCCAGCCGGCGGTATATGTCAGCGGCACGGAAGAGCCCGCGGTAGAGATAGTTACTGCGTGGCTGCCTACAATAATGCCTGGCTCCTTTACTGCCCCTTTGGACTTTAGCTCCACAGTACGGCCCAGTGTGTCGCCCGCAAGCGTGCGAGCATCAGAGAGCACGCGCACAATAAGGTCGCTCGTGAGGTCGCCTGTAAGAGGCTCTGAGGGGGTGATGTCCAGCTTGAGCCCGTCTTTGTCCCAAGCGTAAGTAGCCGGTACCACGTCAGATGAGCCTCTGTTATAGAGGAGCGTTTTCTCCTGGGTATCGGCCTTGTCCATAGGTATGGTAAAAAGTAGCGATATAGACCTCGCCGCACCCTCTGCATTGGTTGCCAAATTCAGGCTAGCGCTATGAGGTTGCAAAGTGGTGAATTGCCATTGGAGAGGCTCCTTGAGAGGGGTGCCTGCCAGGGAGCGTGCCGTCGACGTCACCACTACGTTGTATTCTACACCACGTAGAAGGCCGGGTGCGGATGGTGTAAAGAGCATCTCGTTGTCTGCGTCCCAAGAGAACTGCCCGCCTGCCGGTGGATCTATCTGCAAAGCATTTTCTACAGAAGAGCGGTCCATAGGCTGGTCAAAGCGGATGCGCAAAGGCGAAGCCGGTGGAATATCATAGGCACCATCGGAAGGCGTACGGCGAACGAGGTTTGGAGCCGCCACGGGACCCCCGATACCATACATACCGGAGGAGATGGCAGCAATCGGCGTTGCACCTGATGAACCGGCCTCGTTATGGGGGAACTCGAACCCTAACTTGCTATAGCCCTCCACGGGTGGCAGAATCTGCAACCAGTAAGCCAGACCCACCAGCGAAGCTAACGCTGTCACCGCGAGGAGTGCGATGCGCCGTGGGGATGGATCAAAACGAAGGAGAAGACCTGACGTCCTCAGCCGGAGACCACCACGCCTTGCCGTGTTAGGAGTATGGCGTGAGGGCGAGACAGGAGGACGAGAAGAAGTTTGCACGCCCTGTATCGAAGTAAAAATCGCATCGCGCACTCGGCTGGAGGGCCCTTCTGGGGCCGCACCTTTGAGCAGCACATCAGTCTGGCGCAGACGAGCCAGGTAGGCAGCGCAATCGTGGCACACCTCGACATGCGCGAGCAGCGCCTCTCGTTGGCGCAAGGTGACCTCTCCATCGACGTATCTTGACAGCAGTTGGCGGTATCGAGGGCAGTTCACCTGGGTACCTCGCCTGAACCGGAGGTATGCGACTCACCATGATGGCCTGCGCGGGTATAAATCTGCTGGAAAAGCTCGCGAGCACGTGCCAACCGGCTGAAGACGGTACCTTTAGGGATCTTGAGGATCTCGGCTATTTCTTCGCACGAAAAGCCCTCGACTGATCGCAATACCAGACAAACCGAAAGAGCGGGAGGCATCTCAAGTAGTACGCGACGTACAACTTGCGACTCGATCAACTGCGGTGTGAAATCTTCCTGAGTGAACTCGTGGCTCTTGTCGCTTTCCTCCAGGATCGGCATCCATGTGATAAGTTTACGACGCCTGAGCACGTCATAGCAGGCGTTGGAAGCAATACGATAGAGCCATGCGCCCACATTGGAGTCGCCCTTTATGCTGTTGATGCTCTGGAAGGCGCGGAGAAAGGTATCCTGGGTTATATCGTCGGCCTGCTCCTGACTGCCTACCAGGCGGTAGATATAGCGGTGTATCTGGGGGCTGAAGTGCTCATAAATAAGCACAAAGGCGTCACTATCACCGTTGCGTGCCCGCTCGATTAAAGCTATGTCCATAGGGAAGAGCCTGCCTACATGCCCGAAGCCGAAGCTAGAGAGAACCATCAGGAGACCAAAATACGCGCAGTTGCGCCCTCTGATTATAGGGCGGAAGGGGTGCGGCGTCAAGCAAGTCACCGGCGCCTGACGCTTTGACACCTCAGCACGTCTATGCTATGCTCAATCCGAAAAGATCAAGGGCCGAAAAGATCACGGGCCGAAAAGATCACGGGCCGGAAGATCGTGACGTGTGCTATGTGTGGGCGAAGATAGAGGCGAAAGTTAGAAAGGGGATGAGCATTCTGTGAAAGGATTGATACTTAGTGGTGGCAAAGGTACGCGCCTGCGACCTTTGACTTATACCAGCGCCAAGCAACTTGTGCCGGTCGCTAATAAGCCGGTGCTCTTCTATACAATAGAGGACCTGGCGGCTTCCGGTATCACCGACATAGGCATCGTGGTAGGTCCCACCGCTCCTGAGATCAAGCAAGCAGTAGGTTCGGGAGATCGCTGGGGGGTGAAGGTTACGTATATCGACCAGCCGGACCCGCTTGGGCTAGCTCACGCTGTTATAGTCGCCCAGGATTTCCTACAGGGCGAACCTTTTGTGATGTACCTGGGCGATAATATGCTTGAGGATCGTATAGCTCCTTTCGTTAGAGCGTTTGAGGAGAATAAATGGGACTGCCAGGTGCTGCTCAAACGCGTGCGTAACCCCGAACAGTTCGGGGTGGCCGAGCTTGACGATGGTCGTGTGAAGCGCCTGGTAGAGAAGCCTCGCGAGTTCGTGAGTGACCTGGCCCTTGTTGGTATCTACATGTTCAATAGCCACATATTCGAGGCTGTGAATAATATCAAACCCTCATGGCGCAATGAATTTGAAATTACCGACGCCATTCAGTACCTCCTCGACCACGGTTACCACGTTCACCCACATATTCTTACTGGATGGTGGATAGACACCGGCAAGCTGGAAGATATGCTTGAGGTAAACCACCTGGTTCTTGATAAGCTGGCACCCTCTGTCAATGGTTTCGTAGATAGTGATAGCCAACTCAGGGGCAAAGTAATAATCGAGACCGGGGCGCAGATCATCAACTCGAATATTCGTGGGCCCGTAATCATTGGGGCAGGCACGCGCATAGTCAACTCGTATATCGGCCCATACACAGCGATAAACTATGGCTGCACTATTACCGATAGCGAGATCGAGCACTCGATAATACTCGAGAACAGCCAGCTTATCGACTTGCCCGGACGCCTGGAAGATAGCCTCATAGGCCGCAATGTCGAGATTAGCCGCTCGCCTATAAAACCCAAAGCATACAAGATGTTGCTCGGGGACAATAGTAAGGTAGGTGTGCTCTGATTCTGTGCCGCTGCAATGCGAAGCGCAACTTTCCTGTGAGCAGACTTCCCATGCGACAAATAGGAAGATAATTCAGAGGGGTGGACATGGACGACACAGCCTCCACGATTATAGAGCGAGAGGCGGCGCTGGCCGACTTCGACCATGCGCGAGACGATTTTGAGGACGCGGTCCTCTCCCTGCCGGGGGGATCTCTCAAATACAAAGCCGAAGGCGATGACTACTCAATAGCCGACATGGTGCCACATATAACACACATGTTGCAGACCTACACAGAGCTGCTGCAAACCCTGCGGGAGATGGAGTTCCGTGAGGTGACAGTCGCTGCGGCACCTGACCAAACGGCCAGGCTGGAACAGCACCGTAAAGCGCATAAAGAGACTACTCCCAAGCTAGGGCATCGCACTGCTCTAGACGAGATGGAGGCGGCCCATGACAGGCTCGCCGGTATGCTGCGCGAAATTGCCCTGGAAGAGTATACAAGGCAGGGGACTGTGCGCTCCCCAGGCGCTGAGGAGGCATATCTTGCAAGCGGCTCGGATATCCTCGGCTGGATGACAGGTCACTACCGGGAGCATGCTGAACAAGTAGCGCATATAACCAGGGCTAATTAAGGGCCAATCCCGGTGGGAGTTTAGCACGTAAAGAGTCTGGGCTCTAACAACAAAAGGAGAGATAATTGCGAAACCTTATGGTCACCGGTGGGGCAGGGTTCATAGGCAGCAACTTTGCTCGTATGATGCTGCGGAAGTACCCGGATTACCACATATTCGTTTACGATAAAATGACCTATGCAGGCAATCCTGACGATCTGAAAGACCTGCAGGGTGACCCACGCTTTTTGTTTGTGAAGGGAGATATCGCGGACGCGGAGAAAGTTGACAGCACGATACAGCAGTACAAGATAGACACTATCGTGAACTTCGCCGCTGAAACGCACGTCGACCGCTCTATAGAGGAACCGGGGAGCTTTATACAGACCAACATACATGGCGTATTCACTCTGCTGGAAGCCACCCGAAAATTCGGCCTGGAAAGGATGCTCCACGTATCCACCGACGAGGTCTACGGCGCAGTGCTGGAAGGCTCTTCAAAAGAGGGAGACAAGCTGGAGCCGCGCTCACCATACTCGGCAGCCAAGGCAGGCGGCGACCTCATGTGCCAGGCATATTTCGTGACGCATGGCACTCCTGTAGTGGTCACTCGCGGCTCTAACACCTATGGGCCGTACCAGTATCCCGAGAAGCTCCTGCCACTCTTTATCACCAACGCCCTGGAGGATAAAGCTCTACCCGTTTATGGCGACGGCAAGCATGTGCGCGACTGGATGTATGTGCTGGACCACTGCCAGGGTATCGATACGGCGCTACATAAGGGAGAACCTGGCGAGATATACAATGTCGGCGGTGGCAATGAGCGTGAGAATATGGAAGTTATCTACGCTATCCTCGACTTGCTGGGGAAACCGCGCACACTGATACACTATGTACAGGACCGCTCCGGGCACGATCGCCGCTACTCCGTCGATACGACCAGACTACGCGGCCTGGGCTGGTCGCCGCAACGCAGCCTTGAAGATGGGCTCAACGAGACGGTTGACTGGTATGCAAACAACAAATGGTGGTGGGAGAAGATAAAGTCCGGCGAGTTTGCGCAATACTACGCGAGAATGTATGGGCAGCGAGAGGTGCTGGCAAAGCACGCATAGAGGCAGGGCCATAGGTGCGCGAGGCGGGTCGGCGCGTGCTGAACAGACGCACAGTTAGAAGCCTATGGCTCAGACCGGGTTATCATCAGGAGGAGTATAAATTTGTTCAACTTTCTCAAGAGCGCGGATGGGGACTTCTTCCAGATGTTCGAGGACGCCGCCGGCAACATGTTGCTGGCGGCCCAGAGCTTGCGAGAGCTATGCTACAACTACAGTAATGCCGTTGCTATGGCTGAACGCATACATGAGTATGAGCATATAGGCGATGAGATCGGCCATCGTATGTACGCTCAGCTTAACAAGAGCTTCGTCACGCCGCTAGACCGCGAGGATATCATCGGGCTTTATAGCTCTATTGATAACGTCACTGATTTTGTCCATTCGGCAGTCGACATGATGGCCGTTTACCGCGTCGATAAGATCACGCCTATTGCCCAGCAACTGTCGGATTGCATAGTAGGCTGCTGCGAAGAAGTGGTCAAAGCGGTGCCGCACTTGCGTAAGCGCAACGAGTTGGACAAGATACAGGAGCCCGTTATCCAGATCAACAGCCTAGAAAACAAAGCCGACGACCTGTTACGTGAAGGGCTCAGCGAATTGTTCGCTAACCCGACCGATTTACTGCACGTTATCAAGTGGCGGGATATATACCAGGAGATGGAAGAGGCTACAGATAAGGCCGAGGACATAGCCGACGTGTTGCGGGGGCTCGCGCTCAAGCATGCCTGACCTGAACCTATATTCCTGGACGCTGCTGGGCATGGTAGTGCTCCTGGCGATCAGCTTCGACTTCATAAATGGCTTCCACGACACGGCAAATGCGGTCGCCACCGTCATTTCGACCCGAGTACTGAGCGCAGGCGCTGCCATCTTGATGGCAGCGGTGCTCAACTTTGTCGGCGCGCTTACGGGTCAGGCGGTTGCCAAGACGATCACCTCCGGGTTAGTGGACCCTGGCGCAGTCAAGGCACTGTCGTT
>JALYYZ010000220.1 GCA_030945985.1 Chloroflexota bacterium | reverse complement strand
GGCTGATGATGCGACTCTTGCGCTCGGGCCCGGCCGTGACGCGGTCGATGGCCTCCTCAAGCTCGCTCATACCGATGGAGCGCTTGTTGCGGCGCGCCGCCAGGATAGCGGACTCGTTGAGCAAGTTCATCAGGTCGGCGCCGGAGAAGCCGGGCGTCTGCTTGGCGAGCGTCTCTAGCTGGATGTTCTTTTCGAGGGGTTTGCCTCGGCTGTGTACGTTGAGGATAGCCAGGCGGCCCTTGATGTCGGGGCGGTCGAGCACCACCTGGCGGTCGAAGCGGCCCGGGCGAAGGAGCGCCGGGTCGAGCACGTCGGGGCGGTTGGTGGCGGCTACCACGATGATGTTAGTCTGGCTGTCGAAGCCGTCCATCTCGACAAGTATCTGGTTGAGGGTCTGCTCGCGCTCGTCGTGCGAACCGCCCAGGCCAGCGCCACGGTGGCGGCCTACGGCATCGATTTCGTCCACGAAGATGATGCAGGGCGAGTTGCGCTTTGCCTGGTCGAAGAGGTCACGCACGCGGCTGGCGCCCACGCCGACGAACATCTCAACGAACTCGGAGCCTGAGATAGAGAAGAAGGGCACGCCCGCCTCGCCTGCGCAGGCACGGGCAAGCATCGTCTTACCTGTGCCCGGAGGGCCTACTAGGAGGACGCCACGAGGTATACGCGCGCCCAGGGCGTTGAATTTGTCGGGGTACTTGAGGAACTCCACCACTTCGGTAAGCTCTTGCTTGGCCTCGTCCACGCCGGCAACGTCAGCAAAGGTGATGCTAACCTTGTTGCCTGTAAAGAGGCGAGCGCGCGACTTGCCGAAGCTCATAGCCTGGTTGTTGGTGCCTTGCGCCTGGCGCATCATAAAGACAAAAGCACCTACCAGTACCAGTGTAGGCAGTAGGAAGCCCAGGATACCGATGTAGCTGCCCCAGTTGGACGACTTCTCGGTCTTGATGCCTGCGGCGGCGATCTGGTCGCCGGTCAGACCGTAGTTCTTGAACGTGTCGCTGAGCGCCTTGTCAGGCTCACGTTGCGCGTTCTTAAAGTTCTTGCAGTCGGGGTCGTAGCAGACGGTGATCGCGTTGCTGTCTTCGTGGGCGATGATCTGCACCACTTTACCCAGTTTGACATCCCTAACAACATCCGAGATGGATGCATCAGGGGCAGTATTGCGCGTGCCTACGAAGCTGAAGAAGAGCACCAGCATGGCCACCATGATGATAACCCACACGAAGCTATTCCGCAGCCATTTATTATCTGTCATTTTCAATGTATTAGTCCTCTCGTGTACGGGCCGGAAAGCCTGGAAATCTCAAAATCAGAAGAAGATCGGTGAGGAGAATGAGATTAGTGATCCTCATATATACTTAACGCCGTATAGCGCCTATAGGTTCTCAGTTGAGCCACGCTATTTACAACTAGTGCAGCAATTATACTACCGCCGAGGCAAAGGTGTCAAAGCTTGTGGCCCACAGATGCCGACAAATGAAAATGTCCATGCAACTCCCCCACGCAACTCAATATCAGACAAAGACATTTTGTCGAACGTGTGCCCAGCAGATCCATCCAGGATCATGATTGCGCTACCTTCTTAATATACGCACTCTTTGCTAGAACGTTCCATCTTCTCTGGAGATAGTGACATGGCAATATTTGGTCACAGCAGCCTATATGACCGCCACGCGAGCGGGCAGCAACGACTACCGGGCTCCCTGCGAGCAGGACGTAGGGAGTAGGGAGTAGGACCGCCAGAGGAGGGTAGCATGGAGTTTTATACAGCATATTACGTAATCATTGACCTGTTGTTATTCTAATGCATCTGTCCAGGCAACCTGCCGGGCGTCTACTCGTTCTAATTATGTGCCATGCACGATGCTGCGTACTGAGCGGCACATGATGACTGGGGAGGGGCTTTTCACAAGAGTTAGGACCCGTAACCGGGGTACTTAGTGGGTCTGTTTTCGGGACTAAAAGGCTACAGCAACTAATTGACAGGGGCAAACGCCATCACCTATACTCACCTTTGTAAAGGCATGCTACATGCCCTGGTGGGTACATCAACAACCTTGCACCCGGTTCCCAGCCGGCTATTCTACCCTCTACCCGCCGTGCTTTGAGTGGCGCGGATGTGCGCCCGCAGAAGGAGGCAACGCTGCCTCTTCTCGCCCATAAGGGCTATCGTTCCCGCTCATTCCGCACACGCATACCACAAAGACCCATAGTCCAGGACACAACATGCTCAGTCAAGCAAGACAATTGAATACGTCACAACACAACACCACTTTACAATATGGAAAGGAGAGGGACCAACTAAATGTTTAGCAAGAAACTCTTACCTGTAGTCGCGCTTATGCTGCTGGTTGCAGGCTTCGTGGCTGCCGGCGCAAGTCAGCCGCAGGGTGTGAAAGTGCCCCAGGGCGCTGTGGTTGATGCCACCAGCGCGAACGCGCTACCCGCTGGGAAGCCGCGAGTTATACCCGATGCGCCCGGCCTGCCGGCAGCGACACAGAATATCCTTTTCAGCGAGGACTTTTCGAGTTCGAAGCTGGATAACTTCACTAACCTTAGCGGCTACGAAGGTACATGGTTAGCCATGTACGGACGGCTAATACAGCACGGCACTGCCAACGGGGATACCACCGAGGATCCAGCCGTACTACTTGCCAGGGGCGTGACCCTGGACAACGGGAGCATTGAAGCGCAACTCTTCCCACTTGCCCTGCCCGTAGGTCTAGTATTCCGCGGCTCCGATGCAGGTTTCTACCGCCTCGATCTCTACCCCAATGTGGCGAACAAGGGCGCGAAAGCCGTTGTCAGGAATGTAAGCCACACAGGCGCTTCTAAAGTAGTTGCCTCAGCGCCGGTAGCCACCTACGCGGGCTTCACCCAGAACCAATGGCAGCTTGTAAGGGCTACACTGCAAGGCAGCAAACTCGAGATCGCCGTCAACGGCAAGACTATAATTAGCGCTACCGACCAGGCATACGCCTCCGGTTGGGCAGGCGTCTGGAGCAGCGCCGATATGGGCGCTCAGTTTGACAACATCCGCATCCAGCAAGCGGCTGGACGATAAGAGGTCAGGAGAAATGCACGCTATGAAGAAAATATCGTTCAAGTCGCTCCTTGCCTCGGGCATGGCAGTGGCTGCACTGGCCCTCAGTATGGGCTCAGAGGTATCTCCGATGGCACGCGCTTCCGCGCCTGCCTCGTCTGCCTCGTCTATAGGTGCTGCTAAAGCGCCCACGGCTCCCCTTAGCTGGGTACCAGCCGTAGACGTTTCAGAACCGGGTAGCTATGACACCCTCTCCAGCGTGGCGGCAAGCGCCCTGAACGGTGCTGTCACCATCGGTTACGCTGCCAGTAACCTGGATAACGGCTCGGCCAGACTTGTACAGGCCAGCAACGACCATCTCGGCGGCCCGATAGGTCAGGACACCCTGCGTGCCGGCGCTCAGAAGCTGCTGGGCGGCGCCCAGTGCGCCCATGACGACCAGGGCTTCAGGCATTGCGTCTTCTGGGCCTATGACGGTGGGGACGCAGTGGACTACTACTCCAAGATAGACCCGAACGGCAACACCATCAGTACTGAAGAAGTGCCCGGTTCGCGCGGTCTCGGGGCCAAAAACACCGGAATAGCTGTCTCTCCCGATGGCACTGTACACGCGCTCTTTGGCGCTAACGGCGTAAACTACTTCTACTTTCGCCGCACAGTTAGAGGTAACTGGGATGTACAGGCTCAGCGCATACCTACTTACCAGAGCCCCCAGGAGAACTCTATAGGGGTCACCACGCAAGGTACAGTCATTGTAGTTTGGAAAGACAACGCACCGATAGGTGAGGCCAACGACATACTTGGAACGGTCCGCCAAAATGACGGTACGTTTGCGGCATTCGAAGATATCACCGCGCCATGCTGCTCAGGTTGCCCGTCGAGTTCGCATACCTACCTTCCCCGCCTGGCGCGCGATCCCTTTGGCGGCATGAGAATGTCGTGGGCCGAGGAGCACTGCGATCCTCGCCCCCCCGCCGGTAGTCCATCTAACCGCGACATCTACTATCGTGAGTGGGTGCCGGGCACAGGTTGGAACGGCCAACCGATCGTGCGCATAATAAATGACTCGGGCGACTCTTACCATAATGGTATAACAGTTGACCAGTCGGGCACCGCCCATATAGTCTGGGAAGATGCCACAGGCGCTCCGAGCAACTACTTGAGCATACTATATGCTTACGGCAGCGGTACCCACTTCACCTTCGGCGGCGCCCCGTTCAACGACGAGTTCGGAGATGCCTATCAAAAGGTTCCATCCATCGACAGCAGCCCAGGTTACATTCATACCACGTTTGAGAGTAACAAGGACGATAACCTGAAGGATATTTACTACAGCTACAGTTCCGTGGGAACTGGGGGACCGACCAACACCCCAACGGTTACAACCACGCCTACAACCATTCCATCAGCCACGCCTACAACCATCCCTACAGCCACATACACTCCTATACCTTCGAGGTGCCCTGGCGAGCGGTTCAAGGACGTTTGCCCCGGTGATCCCTTCTATACGGAAATAAACGCCCTGGCGACTCAGATGGTTGTTACCGGCTACGGCACTCAGCCACCCTGCATCAACTCCTTGAATACGCCATGCTTCGCCCCAGACCTGCAGATAACGAGAGGCCAGGTAGCAAAGGTAATTGCCCTGGCGGCCCACCTGCCGGCCAGCCTGCAAGGCGGACCGCACTTCGAGGACGTGCCGAGCGACAGCACCTTCTACCAGTACATCGAGTACTCTTACAACGCCGGTGTGATCGGCGGCTACGCTTGTGGCGGTCCCGGCGAGCCTTGCGATATACAGAATAGGCC
>JALYYZ010000211.1 GCA_030945985.1 Chloroflexota bacterium | reverse complement strand
CCATGCCCCCACTCTCACGATATTGATGCCCGCCGCCGTCATAATGTGTTGAAGATGCGCCTTGCGTAAGCCGATGTATCTCGTCTCACGTAATTCATACGCTCTTATCCCCTGAGATAGAGTGCCTTCCACTCCTGCTCTCTGCATGTAGCGAGCCTGCCATTCAGGCATCGTTTGCTGCTGGCGAGTAGCTTGTATAGCCTGGTGGTCGGCTTTCGTTCTGAATGTCATGTGCCGAGGGGCCGTAGCTGAGTGGGTGCATGAAGTACGCACCGGGCACTTCAGACAATCCGCCCTGCGAAATCGTATGCTGATCACTGAATTACCCCATGTGTCCAGATGAGGGGTCCATGAACTGTTCGTGCGTCCCTTTGGGCATGTCACCTGCTTTCCGTCCCAGTCAATGTTGAAGGCCGAGACATCGTAGGCCTCACCCGGCTCTGCTGCTTTCGCCTGCCAGCTTACGTTGGGTCGAACAGGGCCAATCACTTCTATGCCGTAATCTCTTTGGCTACTCACCAGTAGATCGGCATCAACATAGCCGGCGTCCAATAAGTGCTCATCAGGCAATAACTCCTTAGTTGCCAGCCTCTTGTGAATGGGTGCAGTCAGATCGGCATCCGCGATGTGTGCCTGAGTAGTCTCTACATTGGTAATGAGATGCACCTCGTCAGGATCACGGCCACAAGTCTCTGTGACATGCACCTTGTACCCAGTCCAGGTTGTGCTGCGTTTGTTACCATAGGAGGCTTGTGGATCATAAGGAGAGTCTATGCGAGCGCCAGCAGGCGGTAGGTCTTGAGCTGGGCGCAACTGGATTTGGCCTTTGATAACCATGTACTGCTGCACCCAGACACGGCGCAACACTTGCACTAACGGGATGTCCCGCAGCCAGCCGGGTGCTTGGTGAGAGTAAAGCGCGTTTAGCAGACGAGAACCGTCCGCTCCAACTGTGGCCGCATACTTATATCGTGCTTGTTGGCCTTTAGGCAGTCGATATTCCTCAACCTGCCGGCCATACACCTCGAACCATTCCGGCTCAACTTGCTCTTGTAGCCAATCAGGAGCAGCTACGGTGAGGGCATTCAATGCTGCTCGCAAGGTTTCTCCTACCATCTCCAGTCGGTTGAGCACACGAACGGCGGCGAGCACATGCGTCGAATCGGTGCGCTGTGACCCTCGTTCCTTGATCCATCCTCGTTGTTTGAACTGAGCGAGCATTGCATCGAGCAGTAACTCTTCACAACCTCCACTGATAAGGCGAGCACGAAACTCACTGAGCACGGAGAAGTCGAAACCCGGATCTGTCAACTCCAGCCCAAGAGCATACTTCCAGTCAATTCTGCTGCGAACTGCATCTGCCGCCTGACGGTCAGATAGACCTTCGATGAACTGGAACACGCATACAAGGGCCAGCCGCCAAGGGGCCTCGGCCGGTTGACCACGTGTTGGAAACAAGGCTGCAAACTGCTGGTCCTCGTAGATGGTACCTAATTCATCACGTATCTTCATATATAGATTGCCCTTTGGGAAAGCGGCGCGAGCAACGCGGGCAGTATCTTCAGGAACAGGAGCGGCGGGCTGAGGGTGCATAGACATGAGCTTCCTCCATACGAATGTACAAGACAGATGCTCTATGATAGCGCATTACCTACTCAGCCGCACCCACTTTATGCCTTGAGAATTCGCCAACAGTATCCGTTGCTACTCACAGGCCTGAATATAGGTATTCGACGATGAAGTATAGCATAGCATTATGACAGCAGATATCATGCCGAGGAAGTGTCAGAAGTCAGGGCGGTAGTTGGCGTAGAAGCCGTTCCTCGGTTATGCTTGACAAGCATACGGCATAGAAACCTTCAATAACAAGCGCTCCGCTGAGTTCTGACACTTCCGACTGCGGCACGTCTGATGCTTAACAGGGCAGCATTCACTCTTCCGCAGGGCGCGTGCGGGCCAAGTTATCCAAAAGGAAGGAACAGGGAATGAGAAACCGATTCGCACTCCAACTTTTCGGCCTGATTGTTGTCCTTATGGCCCTGGTAGTGGCAGGGCTTCTTACGCAGCCTGGAGGGGCGCTTGCCCGCCCAGCACTCGCCGGGGCTGTGGCAAGGCCAGGCAACTTCACTGCAAATGCCACTTACACCAACCCCTTGACTATAGTAATTACCGGCACTAATGGCCGCGTCGAGAGCTTCGCCGATCCCTCGATTATCAGGGCGGCAGATGGCTCGTACTACGCGTACGCTACAACGGATCCGCTCAACGATGCGGACCGCGACATTAACAACAATCTAATCTTCCATAAGATGCCCATTATCAGGTCAACCGACCTGATTAACTGGACCTATCTGCACGATGTCTACACCTCCACTCCCTCCTGGACGGCCCCGACCGCCGGCCTTTTCGCTCCCGACATTCACTTCTTTAACGGACAATATTACCTCTACTACGCGGCCACCGACGTTCAGGACAGCATAAGCGGGGAGCCAAACTGCAACTCGGACAGCGCAATAGGGCTCGCAACAAGCCCCAACCCTGACGGCCCCTGGACCGATCTGGGACGTCCGGTGGTTTACCCTCGGCGGGGCGGCCCAGGGTGCAACTTCTTCGCCACCATTGACCCGGCCATCTCACAGGACGTCACAAGCACCATCATATATTTCGGCAGCTACTATGGTGGCATAGAAGCACGCAGGCTATCGGCCGACCTCACAACGTCGGATCCCGCTACTGAGACGCAAGTAGCTATCCCCAACCGCTATGAGGCCGCCTATGTCGTGCAGCATGGTGGATTCTACTATCTGTTCGCATCAGCTACCGACTGCTGCCGAGGTCCACTTACCGGGTACTCCGTTTTCGCCGGCAGGTCCGCGAGCGCGCTTGGCCCGTTCGTTGATAGCCGCGGCATCGCGATGACCGAGACAAGGGTAGGCGGCAACGTAGTTATAAGCATGAACGGAAACAAATGGATGGGCCCCGGCCACAACGCGCTGATAACAGACCTCGCAGGTCAGGACTGGTTCATCTATCATGCCATCGACCGCGGCAACCCGTACTTCTCGGACCCGAACCCATATAACGTAAACAAGCGGCCTTTGATGATGGACCAACTTAACTGGATCAACGGCTGGCCCACGGTGCGCTCCGGCTACTGGGCTTCCGATACGCCCCAGGATGGGCCTGTCACCCAGCTGGGTGGCACCCCTACCCCTGCGCCCACGACTGCTCCACGTCCGCAGGATATGCCGGGGGCACTGCAGCCGTCCTATTCTGACGAGTTCAACCTGATGCTTGGGCCACAATGGGGCTGGGTACGCCAGCCACCCAGCACTACTTACTCGCTTGTCGAGCACCCCGGCTACTTCCGCTTCCGCACCCAGAACGCCGATCTCTACCAGACGAACAACTCGGCGTCCGTGCTGACCGAGACCGCGCCCACCGGGGATTTCCTGGTTGAGACCAAGTTTGAGTTCAACGCGCCGCCCAGTGGCTGCTGCTTCAACTACCGTCAGGGCGGTATAGTGCTTTACCAGGACGACGATCACTACGTGAAGCTGGATCACGCCTCCATCTGGGAGACAAGGCAAACTGAGTGGGCGAAAGAGGTGGGAGTGGGCGATCCAGACGCTGCCCGAACCAACACCTACGGCAACACAGTAATAGGGCCTCCGGGACAGCCTGGTGTGATGACGACCACCACCTGGCTGCGGATCGTAAAGCGCACAGATCAGATCACGGGCCAGCAACTCTACACCGGTTACAGCAGCTTCGACGGCGTAGACTGGGAGCGTGGCGCTACGTGGACGCACAACCTCAGCAACCTCAAGATTGGCCTCGTGTCGATGGCCGGTAGTGGCTTCATCGCAGACTTTGACTACGTCCGCGTCTACACTCTACAACCGAACGCCACTGAAACGACGACTGCAACAGCCACAGCCTCAACAACGGGTACGCCCACGAGCACTTTAGTCCCAAGCGTTACAACTACGGGAACAAGCACTGCGATCGCTACCAGTACAGCCACTCAGTCGGCCACGAGCATAGTCACCTCGACTGCATGCCCCATCCAGTTCACGGACGTGCCGCCCAGCAACACTTTCTACCCATACGTTCGCTGCCTGGCATGCAGAGGTATAGTCACTGGTTACCAGTGCGGAGGAGCTAACCCCCTCACCGGCGATCCTGAGCCATGTGATGCCAACCACAACCCTTACTTCAGGTATAACAACCCTATTACTAGAGGGCAGATAAGCAAGCTTGTAGCTAACAGCGCGGGTTTCCAGGAAGATCCGGGAGCACAGATATACGAGGACGTACCCCCAGGTTCCCCCTTCTACGACTTTATAAACCGCCTGAGCCACCGCTCCGTAATGGGCGGGTACACATGCGGAGTGCAACTGGACGAGCCATGTATATTACCTGGGAACAGGCCGTACTTCAGGCCGTCAGCTAATGCATCTCGTGGTCAGCTATCGAAGATAGTATCTAACGCGGCAGGTTTCACAGAGCCACAAAGCGGACAGACCTTCGAGGATGTAGGAACAGATGCACCCTTCTACATCTTTGTGCAGAGGCTAGCGACGAGAGGAGTAATGGGAGGGTATCCATGTGGAGGAACGAACCCTGAGACTGGGCAGGCTGAGCCATGCCAACCAGGGAACAGGGCATATTTCAGGCCAGGGAACACAGTCACGCGAGGGCAGAGCGCGAAGATTGTAGCAAACACCTTCTTCCCTGGTTGCGACCCTCGCTAACAGGCAGGTCTCGTAATCTCAGAAAGAGTAAGTAACTTAGTGCAGAAAAGGTGGCCACAAGGCCTGTAGTGTGCGAATACTCATCCGCACTGTTAACAGGGGTCAAGCAGCAGCGCGGTGATAGTCATGGATGATACCTCCCAGCACATCGCGGCGTTGCACTGCAGCAGTTCGGCGACCACGCTCGATCGGTATCGGACAACGCTGCCCGATGCCCTGGTGCGGTCGTGACCGGTTGAAATAGCCGACATATTCGATCAATACCCGATGCAGATGTGCTTGATTCACGATGATTAGCTTGTCCAAGCATTCTTCGCGAACTGATCGCACCCAACGTTCGGCAAAAGCATTGGCGGTGGGTGTCCGGTAAGGCGTGCGCAATATCTCGATGCCTTCAGCGGCGAACACACGGTCGAAGCTCGCCGGAAACTTGGCGTCGCGATCGTGGATCAAGAAGCGCAGCGATCGCTGCGCTTCTTGTAGTGTCCAAGTCACTTGTCGAGCTTGCTGGGCCACCCATTCTGCCCTCGGATGCTCGGTGCAGCCGGCAAAATAGACGCGGCGGCTGCCCACTTCGATGAAGAACAAGGCATGCAAGGTCTTGAGCCAGGCGGTTTCGACGGTAAAGAAATCGCAAGCCAGCAGTTGCTGGCCATAGTGGTTTAACAAGTTGCGCCAACTACTACCATCCTTAGCACGCTGCGGTGCCGGTGCGATATGTTGGCGCTTGAGAATGTCTCTAACTGTAGAGCGTCCAATGGCGTAACCTAGCTTGAGCAACTCACCATGCAACTTGCTGTAGCCCCAACTCGGATTCTCTTGGACAAGACGCAATAGCAACGCTTGCAGTTCAGGGCTGGTGGCTGGTCTACCACTTGTTGGTCGGCTAGCGAAGGTCCATTTGCGGCGAACTAGATTGCGATGCCACTGCAAGACGGTATCTGGTTTGAATAGCAATAACACCTGGTTCAATTTGGTTTTGGCGCCACGGCCGAGACCCAGAAATTTAGCAGTCAGCACGGCCATACCAAACTGCTCCCAGCGTGAGAGGTGTGGGGCGGTCGGGTGACGCCGTTGCAAGATACGCAATTGTTGGCGCAACAGCAAGATCTCTAGATCCTTCTGCTGTTCGCTGCGCCGCCTGGTGGTGAAAAGATCAAGTAGCAGCGCGACGAGTTGTGCGAATAGATGGTAAAGCATGCTGCCAAGAGCTGCACGAGCTATGCCGTGCGTCTATCCCAAGCACGAACACCGCCAGTTCAAGAGCGGTTCTCGTGCTCGTACGTGATTTCGCACACTACAGGCGTCTGTAGCCCTCATTCGGCGGGCTATTTCAAAGGCTGCTGAAGCAGTAACCTTGAGTCCCTGGGCATCAACTATCGTTTTGCGCACACCTATCCCTTTGGTCACATGAGTCGAACCCCTCAGGCATCCGCCAACGGTATTAATGTTAGGTTTGAGCCTCAAAAGGGTGCAGCACATGGGGAAAGAGATAACGATAACGAAAGCGGCTAGAGGGTGTTAACC
>JALYYZ010000208.1 GCA_030945985.1 Chloroflexota bacterium | reverse complement strand
ATGCTGAGGCGCAGCCGGGTCTCTTTTCCTGCCCGGAGGGGACATTCGATCTCGAATTGACTCTGACCAACGGGCAGATGTTCCGGTGGCGGAAAGGGGACAACGGTTGGTGGGACGCCGTAAGCGCCTCGCGTATGCTTAGGATACGCGCTCTGGACAGGCAAGGAGGCGCTGAGCGGTTCGAGTTCCATACCTACCCGGGAGAGCCGGACGTGGAGTTCATACAGAGCTTCTTCAGGTTCGATGTTGACCTACCTCAACTTTGCGCGTCCTGGGCAGAGGCGGACCCCTACCTGGGAGAGCTGGGAGGACGTTTCAGAGGTCTTCGCATAGTGAGGCAGGATGCCGAGGAATGCCTTCTCTCGTTCATCTGCTCGACCGCCAACTTTATACCGAGGATCATGAAGGCGATCGCCATCATCGCGCGCACCTGGGGAGAGCCTATAACTTCGCCCGGCGGAAAAGTCTGGACCAGCGCCTTCCCGAGGGCCTCTGTAATCGCCGGCCTCGATCCGGCGGAAGTGGCGGCAAAGACGGGGCTCGAATGGCGCGCCGCTAACATGGTGAAAGTTGCCGCTCAGGTGGCGGCCAAACCATCAGGCTGGCTGGATGGCATTGCTGCGCTCGACTATGCTACTGCCCGTGGGGAGTTGATGCGGATCGAAGGTGTTGGCCCCAAGATCGCCGACTGTGTGTCGCTGTTCGCTATGTCTAAGGACCAGGCCGTGCCGGTCGATACGCACGTTTGGCAACTGAGTCAGAGTAGATACCTGCCCGGCCTCAAGGGAAAATCGCCCAGCGCATCCGGCTACGCTCAGGTGCTGCAATATTTCCAAACCCACTTCGCTAAAGCCGGCTGGGCTCAGCAATACCTCTTCTACGATCATCTTCTTGAAAGCAGGGCTAAACGTGGCCCGCGAGAGTGACCGTCCGATCTGTTCCGGCTCTTATATCGCCTAGCGCATCAGCATATACCTGTGAACATCCCGCAGCTTCAACTGCTTTACAGGGTGCAACGCGCTTTGCTACAATACGATGGGCTCAAGTAGCCTCTTTTCACACCCCATTTCATTTCACAGGTAGAACTTCCTCTTGCGAGGGCATAAGGACCTGAAAGCTAAGCGTTACTGCCCCTGAATTATATGAGTATAGTAGTTTCTACAACTTCTAAAGCGCCCCCCAAACGATTTCTCCCCCGGGCGTGGCATAGATTTCACCTGGGAGCGCTGCTTGCGCACATCTTTCTTTCACTCTTCTTCACCTGGCCTCTGGCGCTAAATTTTCTACCTGGGGCAGGCTCGCTCGTGCCGGGAACGATGTTGGAAGACCGTGACCAAAACCTCTGGAACATCTGGTGGGTCAGTTACGCCTTCCAGCACGGCCACAATCCATACGTGACGAACCTGCTATGGTATCCTACGCCGATCAGCCTCTATTACCACACTCTGAACATCTTCAATGGGCTGCTCGCTCTGCCTCTGCTCCCCTTCCTCAAGCTCACCACGGTATACAACATCGTGGTGCTTTTCTCCTTCGTCATGGGGGCCTATGGAGCCTTCCTGTTGGTGCGCTACCTGTGCGGTAACAGGTGGGCGGCGCTGGTGGGCAGCGTTGTCTTCGCCTACTCCGCTTACCATATCGCTACTATGAGGAGCCTGCTACAGCTTATCTCCCTTGAGTGGGTACCTTTCTTCATTTTCTTCCTGCTCCGCGCAGTTTACTCCGAGAGTGGGCACAGTCGAAGAGACATTTGGAGGTGGCTCGTGCGGCGCTCGCTGCCTGCCGCGATATCCTTGCTGTTGATCTCCCTGGTCGACTGGTACTATACAATGTATGCGCTGATGCTGGCAGGCTTACTTGGGCTCTATACGGCTGTACGTTACGTGTGGGAGCGACATCGCAAGGTGGATACGCAGTCGGCTGTCGAACATCTGCTTGTACCCTGGATTCGCATAGGCGTATGCATCGGCATCTACGCTCTGCTGGTGAGCCCTATTCTGATCCCAACTCTACGTGAGCTACGGCAGACCAATTACATGCTGCCCGAGGCCGATGCAGCGTTGAGCCATTCCGCTGATCTAATGGCTTTCTTCCAGCCTGAGCGAACGCAGCTTCTCTGGGGACGGTTCTTCACAGATCGCAACATGTGGCCTTTTGGCAGTGAACGGTACGAGGTTTACTTCAGTTACACAGCTCTCTTCCTGGCTGGGGTTGGCCTCTTCGCAACACGCCTGCGGAGGCCACGTGTCAATGAGGAGATCGACCGGCAAGCGGACGCGTCAGCAGAGGCTGACAAGCTTCCTGGCAAATGGTACTGGGCGTCATGCGCGTTGATCTTTTTTGTTCTCGCGCTCGGGCCCGTGCTGCAGATCAACGGCGCGCAGATCAACTGGCTCTTTTCACCACGTTTTCCTCTGACCATGCCGTACAACTTTATCGCCAATCTGCCTCTGCTGAACATTAGCCGCAGCCCCGACAGGTTCGATATGCCTCTTACTCTCTGCCTGGGGGTGCTCACAGGCTACGGGACCAACGTGCTGATGGGTACATGGTGGCGCAAGGTATCTCTGAACCGCCGGGGCTTACTGATACTCAGCGGCACGCTTGCTTTCCTGGTTGTGGAACTGACTCCTATACCTTATCCACAACGCCCGGCGGATGTCCCAAAGTGGTATTATCAGTTGGCTAAAGAGGAGGGTGACTTTTCTATACTCGATCTGCCCACCCAGGACGACTATTGGCACGGGGCTTACAGGATGCTTTTTCAGACGGTGCATGCCAAGCGAATATTCGGTGGGTACATATCCCGCGAATTTCCTCACCCCTTCCTGGTGAACACACCCGGTTACCAGGAGCTTACTTACGCTGACGGCGCCGGTGATATGTTCAAATCGGGCCCTGCCGAGTGGCTAAGTGCGATGCAGCAGTACGATACGCGCTACGTAGTGTTGCAGAAGGTGCGCCTACCCGACAAGATCGAGCCGCGTCGCGACGTAGGCTCCTGGCGAGAGGCTATCGCGCGTGTCTTCAACCATGAAGCGCCCACATATGCAGATGACCAGGTAGAAGTATATCGGGTGCCCCAGCCTGCGCAGCGCGTCGC
>JALYYZ010000308.1 GCA_030945985.1 Chloroflexota bacterium | reverse complement strand
ACGGTCGTTTATGACACTTTAGATTCGAGTGCCAAAAACGTCCGACTGTTGTAGCGGTATCTTGACAGCCGGAGATAATCAATATATAACTGCATGCGTCTGAGAAGAATGTGTAGGATAGCCCGATAATCCACGTCAGCACGTATGAAGGAGAAGTGAGGACAGAAGGCCATAAATTGAATAGTGGATTAGCATCAACGCTTACGCGCAAATGTGCGAACGGAACCGGGCTCTCTGATCGTTCATGCACAAGGTGCTAGGGTAGGGGAGGGTCAGATGACGAAGCGCCAAAGCTCTGAAACCAATGCAAGCGAACATCCTGATAATCCAGGTACGATGACGGAGACGGTGAGACAGAGGGAAAGCGAGGGCGAGGGTCTATATCAAGCTGTCTTCGAGAATGCCCTGAACGCCGTCAGCATCTTGGATGATCATGGCCTCATGATTGATGCTAATCGTGCGACCACTGTCTTGTATGGCCTTCGCAAGGAAGAGTTACTTGGCATGAGCTTTCTTGACTTCGTCAGCCATGCTCATAAAGAAGATGCCCAGCGCCTGTGGGAGGAAGGGCTAAAGAAGGGAGAGCTAAGAGGTGAATACCATATCACGCGCGCCAACGGCGAATGCCGAGAGGTAGACTTTGCTTTCAAGGCGAATCTCATGCCGGGTAGACACCTTTCAATACTGCGGGACATTACTGAGCGTAAACAAACCGAAGCGAGAGTACGCGACAGCGAAAGACGGCTCTTCCAGTTCCTCGAAGCCCTGCCTGTAGCCGTGTTTGTCCTCGATGCCCATGGGCACCCGTATTACGCCAATGAGACCGCTCAGCATGTTCTCGGCATAGGCGTAGCACCGGAAGCCACTCCTGATAAGTTAGGGGAGGTTTACCAGGCGTACATTGCGGGGACTGAGCAGGAGTACCCCCCGGAGCGAATGCCGATTGTTAGAGCACTGGCCGGTGAGAAGTCAACGATTGACGATATGGAGATCCGCAGTCCGGACGGGATTATTCCTTTGCAAGTCTCGGCATCGCCGATTTACGACGAACAGGGGCAGCTTATATACGCCATAGCCGCCTTCAACGACATCAGCGATCGCAGGCAGTACGAGTCCATCCTGCAGGACCTTGCAATTCGGGATGACCTGACCGGCCTGTACAACCGCCGGTTCATGGGGAGTCTATTGAAAGATGAGGCGACCCGCTGTCTGCGATATGGCCGCCTTAGTTCGCTGATCTTACTGGATATAGACCACTTCAAAGCTGTCAATGACACCCGCGGACACCTGGTAGGTGACGAAGTGTTGAGGCAGGTAGCCGAGCTGGTATGTCACCATGTGCGTGCAGTAGACCGTGTGGTGCGCTACGGTGGTGAGGAAATAGCGATAATCTTGCCGGAGACCACAGACAGTGGTGCATACACAGTGGCGGAGCGCATCCGGCAAGCGGTTGACGCGCATCCTTTCACCTCCATAATTAGCGGTAAGCAACAACCTCCGATCAGCACGACCATTAGCGCTGGTGTGGCCACCTTCCCCGGCGATGCGAACTCTGTAGAAGCTCTGATAGCTGCTGCTGACCAAGCGCTTTATAACGCCAAAAGCGAAGGCCGTAACCGAACGGTTGTCTTCAGTAAAAGCCCATTGAGGACCACAATACTTAAGAGCACGTCTCTTGTTGAAGATGAGCAAAAAGATTAATAGGCAGCCTTGGGGTTATTCAATAAAGTCGCTGAGTTAGATGGTTCGGTGGATAAGGGGATTATTTCGCCCCAAGCTAGCAGTGCCAAAAACGTCCGAGCGTGTTGAAAAACTCCCCAACCCTGGTGATCAGAGAGTTTCTCGGCGCTCTCCTAAGAGCTACAAGCGTCGATGCTGCATTAGCAAACGACGGACAGGGCTTGATTTCAGCCTCTGCACTGCCGACGCCGCGTTTTTCAACAGGCTCGGTCGTTTTTAGCATTGCTAGAGAGGTGCTTCAAAACCCATCTTTTTGGCAGTACTAGTCAGAGTAACTCCACTACGCTTGCTAACAGTAGTTTGGATTGAGAGTGCGTACCAGGGTAATAGTAGCAGGGTAATAAGGCGCGCCATCAGAAATCGGGAATGAGCTGGTGCTTTAGCCAGTTAGCCTAAAACCATCAGCGTCACCCCGCTGCCGCAGAGGGCTAAATCGTGCTGCAAGCGAAAACTTCCCACGAGCCGTAGACAGTTTCCGCTTTTTCTGGGCCAAATCTACTACCATGCATCTACACAAGCTGCGCTGAGCGATAGGCACGTTCAAAAGGCAGTTCGGGAAAAGTTCCCGGGTAAGGCGGGCACATTGCCTCTATCGCCTCGTTGGGACCTGCAATATCATGTATGCAGATGACAGTGTTCTCACTCTCTGGCGTTTACAAGATGCGCACAGTAAAGAAATGGCACCGTGCTATAATTCAGGAACCGCCAGACTTAGACTTAGAAGGAGTCTATATGGAAAGCCGGATCAACATCCTATCCCGCAGCCGAACCCTACTGACGTTACCTCGGAGCTCGCAAGTCCAAAGAGCGCGCGCAACTGCTTACATGGTCGCAGCTCTTACTCTTGGCGCTATAATAGCAGGTTGTGATGGACCCATGTCTCAAGCACCTGAGCCAACACAACCTCCTACCCAGTATTTGACCGGTGCGCTGGACTGGGTAGGTGGGCACGCGATCAAGACGGGAGAGGTGGACTGGCCCTCTATCCGCGCCAGAACCCTGGCTATGGCACCCGCCCCTTCCTCCTCCACAGACACCTATCCTGCGTTGCGCTTTGCCGTGCAACAGCTAGGAGATGGCAATGCATTCATACTCCCACCCGGAGCAATGGACTCTCAGGTTGGGCCTGGGCTAAGCGCAATGTACCCTGATGGGCTTGTTACTTATGTCGATGCCGAAGGTGAGGCAGCAAAGCTGGGCGTGCACACCGGGGACGTGATAACAACGTCCAATGGAAAGCCGCTTACCTCACTGAACAGCGGTGTACCGGTAGGATACGAGGGCCGTTGGGGCGCTGACTTCGGTAAAGGCCCGACCTACACAATGCTGCTCAAGAAGGCCGGGGTCGGGAAACCTGTGGAAGTAACGATCCCGGGCAAAGCTTATACCCAGCAGGTACGCCCCACCGGTCGTATGCTGGACCTGGGGAGCGCAGGCGCAGGTTTGGGCATCGGGTACATCAACTTGCCCATTGACGGAGGTTCTGCCTCCTATCCCGCAGACAACCAGAAAATCATGCAAAATATCGATGCAGGGAGCAAACCCGTATGCGGCTGGATCATTGACCTGCGGCAGAACGGCGGCGGCGATATATGGAGTATGCTGGCCGCCACCGGACCCATCCTGGGTGAAGGCGAAGTGGGCGGCTTCCTATACAAAGATGGAAAACGCGACACCTGGTCTTACCGGGGTGGCAAGGTCTTGTGGAACGGCCAGGAAAGGGACGAAAGTAAACTTGACGGTTCTCCTTTCCAGCCCAAGGTACCTGGTGCTCCCGTTGCCCTGCTCATGAGCCGTGTGACGGAGGCGGCCGGCGAACTGGTAATCGTGGCCTTCAAAGGCAGGCCGGCAACTCGCACCTTTGGCGAACCAACAGGGGGCGGACCTGCGTTTGTGGATCACACCCAGTTGAGTGATGACACGTTCCTCTCGGTGAGCGGAGCTTATGCAACTGACCGTAGCGGCCATGTGTACAAGGGGCGTATTGCCCCCGACCAGCCTGTGACATTAGACTGGACCCTTCTCGGCCAGGATAACGACCCTGTGATAGTGGCTGCGAAACAGTGGCTCGCGACCCAGACGGGTTGCAAGCAGTGACATACAACGAGAGGCTGATGGAGTGGAAAAAAGGTAAGAAATCGAGGATGATCGTATGAAGGCACAACAGGCTTTTGTCCCACCTGTCCCACAACAAGCCGGCACGGAGTTAAGCAGTGGTATCGGTGGTAGAGGCGAAGCGGGGGCAGTCGAGGACGACAGCACAGTAGGAACAGCGGCGACGCCAGGATCAGGAACCCCCCTTGACGGGGTGCCTCTCGCCGCTGCAAGGCTCCTGTGGTTCCTTGTGACGATGCTGGCGGTTACGCTCTTTATACTGGGTATTGGAGCACGAATCTCTAACCTGAAGGATAATTTCCCAGGCAGGTTTCCCGCCCAACTCTCAAGGAACGCCGCAGGGCAGGTCGTTCTCTCACCCTGGCGCAACGAGCCACTGATGCGGGCGGGAGTGCTGGAGGGGGATATACTGCTGTCTGTAGATGGGGTGCCGGTCGCTGCTGAACCGGGAAAGCCTGTACTGGACGGCTGGCTGTCAAGACCGGTCGGCACGGGGATGACGATCGAGGTGAGCAGCAGGAATGTGCCACCGAGAACCTACAAGATTACCCTGGGCGGAGAATCTAGCCGAGCCATAGGTCCACTGGGCATCAGCGCAGATTTCGTGGTTACCTACTCCGTGGTTGCGGAGATCGCCTTCGCGCTTGTATTCCTGGGGATCGCAGCCCTGCTCTTTGCGCGCCGGTCTAACGACTGGCTGGCACTTCTCGGCTCAGGGATGTTGGTAATGTTGTTTGTGGGCACATCTTCTCCGGTAATCGCCCTTTACGGCGCTCAACCTTCCATGCAGCCACTCCTCGACGCCTGGTTCGCTGTATCGCTCGTAGCCCTTATAGTTTTCTTCTACCTCTTTCCCACAGGGCATTTTACCGCCCTTTGGACCCGCATACTGGCAGTGGTGTTGGCCGCAGCGATGCTCCTGGTTATCGTGTTCCCGCCGCTCTACCCATGGAGGATGACGCAGTGGGCCGATTTCCTGGTGGTCCTCGGGTGCCTGGGAACCGTAGTGTCGGCCCAGACGGAGAAATACAGGCGCAGCTTGAACAATGTTCAGCGCCAGCAGACCAAATGGGTCGTATTCGGCGCGAGCGCGGCTGCCCTCGGTCTTTTCGCGAAATTCTCTTTGCAGGTCGTTTGGTACCCTTCGTCAAACCTGGGGTTGCTGTACAATAATCTGCTTGTATTCCCGGCAGCACAATTATTTCAGGTTTTGCTTCCGGTCTCTATACTCTTTGCAATCCTGCGATACAAGCTGTTCGACATCGATATCATCATCAATCGCGCTCTGGTGTATGGCTCGCTAACGGTCTGCGTGTTCGGCGTGTACATGCTCATAGCAGGTGGGCTGGGAGCGCTGCTACAGGCAAGTGGTG
>JALYYZ010000180.1 GCA_030945985.1 Chloroflexota bacterium | reverse complement strand
ACTAGTGTCTTACCAGGAAAGTATAACAAGTTCCATTCTTTCTCACCATGTGAGAAAGAATGGAACAAAACAATCACAACTAAGGGTCTGTAAAAGAATAACTTTGCACTCATTGCTCAATTGCCTGCGTGCTCATGCTTAGTTCGGGCGACACAACTGAAAAGTTATTCTTTTACAGACCCTTAGCTGGTAGGGTACTAGTACAGAGGAGAAAACATGACAACCACTCAGCGCTCCGATGACGGCTCGCATCTCTTCCTGGTTAGGCTATGGTTGGAGCCCGCTACAGCGGTTGGCGCACCCGCCGAGCAGGAGGCCGTAGCACCACCAGCGAAGTGGGAAGGCTGCCACGGTCGCGTGCAGCACGTTATTAGCGGCGAAGCGGTGAGCTTTGTAGACTGGACTACACTCGCAGGTGCGATACGCAACATGGCCGGTGGCTCAGCGGCAGCACGCATAGAGCGACCCACGCCGAAGCGGGTCGAATCAGGCAAGTAGACCGGCTCCCTTCGCTGGCTGGGCGCACTCCCTGCCGCTCCAAACTCCCACGGTCACCGTGGAAGCTGAACCAGGCGCACAGGAGGGCCTCGTCTGACTTAGCACAAGACGATCAAGATAGTGGGCACTAATTTTAAGGAGGAAGAGAATGCGAACCAGACTTAACAGACTAAGCTTGTGGCGCACGGAACTGATTCAATTGGTCGCTCTGCTTGCCTATGTGGGGGTGGTTGAGGCAATAGTTGCCGCTGCACAACCCAGGCTCACCGGCGAGACACTTCTATTAATAAGCCTTGTCCTGGCTGTCATTCCTGCTCTGCTCTGGATGTCGATGTTTTACACGCAAGACCGGGCTGAACCGGAGCCACGGAGCTTCGTGCTGGGGGTGGCACTGCTAGGCGCTCTTCTGGCAGGGGCCGTGGGGCTTCCTCTGCTCAACTCGTTCTTTCGTGTTTCCGATTGGATTGGCCGGGACCCACTCACCCAGGTACTCGGCTCTATCCTGGTGGTCGGCTCTTTGCAGGCATTTCTCAAGTACGTGGCCATACGCTTCAGCATATTCTACTCCGCCGAGTTCGACCAGCGGATCGACGGCGTTATATACGGATCGGCCGTTGGGTTAGGGTACGCCACTATGCTCAACATCGATTTCGTTGTGGCGAGCGGCGGTGTGGACCTCGGCACAGGCGTGGTACGCATCGTCATCACCCAGATGGTCCAGGGCTCGCTTGGAGCGCTCATCGGCTACTTCCTCGGGCGGGACAAGTTTGACACAAGACGAGTCTGGTGGATGTCAGCCGGACTGGTTCTGGCGGCAGTCATCGACGGCCTATTCACCTGGTTGAGCGGCACGCTCTCCCGTTCGCCTATTCACCTGGTAAGCGATGGCACTATAAGCACAGGAAGCGCGGGATATACTCCCTGGCCTTCCCTCGTCCTTGCTACCATCCTGGCCGCCGGGCTACTGGGCACAATATTTATACTGATAGGACGCGACTTGCGCGCAGACAGTGTCTCGCCCACGCCGGTTTCTCAACTCCAACCCGAGCCTGTGGTGTAGAGACATGGCTGAATCGCTTGGCCCATGTTCTGAAGAGGAGGTACAGGAAAGATGATAAATACAAAAGTCTTGACCACGCACAAGGTATCCGCGCATGTCAGTACACAAGACACCATCTCGCTAGTTATGGTAACAATCCTCACGCTGCTTGCACTGATCGCAGGATTGCTGCTCAGAAACAGCGTCGAGTCTCGCACGCGGAGCTACACGGATCCATCAGGGGTTGTAGTCCAATACCCTGACACCTGGCAGCTTGACGCTACGGCTGCTGCGCAAGGGACGCTCGCCATGCACGATACGCAAGCTCCAGACTTTCCAACCACCTTTGAGCTGCGGCGCACGGCGGTAGCCCCCAAAGCGACTGATAAGGCCGCCCTTTCCTCTGTAGCCGACACACTGGCTCTCAATAGAGGACGCACATCGACAGCCTATAAGTTGTTCAACGTAACGCAGGGGCAGAGCATCAAGGGGTTGCCGGCTGCCAGCGCCGACTATGTATATGTAAAGGTGCCCAACGGCGTCCTCCAGAGTAACCTGCCCGCTGTGGTGTTGGGTAAAGATTATCTCCTACGTAAGGGTGCAAAAGTATATACATTAGGTCTGCAGGCCACCCAGAGCAATATGGAGCAGGCTACGCAGCTCTTCGATAAGTTTATTGCCTCGGCACAACTGCCTTAAGGGGGTCACAAAATGAAAGTTGCAATTTCTGTAAAGCGACTCAGGATAGTGCGCGTGGTGCTGGCGGCAGTCGTTGCTACCACTGCCTGCATGTTGCCTTCCACCTCTCACCCCGCTGCTGCCCAGGTGAAGCAGGAGGTGGCGAATAGGGTGCTGAGTAGCGTAGTGAAACTGTACGGAGGGGTCGTGCTTACCGGCAACGGCGGCCCGCAACTCCAGATACTGTACAGTTGCAGCGGCACAATCATCGACCCCAGAGGCTATATCCTGACCAACCACCACTGCACAGATATAGATGGGACGCTCGACGAAGAAGGTCACCCGGAACTCAAACGAAACAAGAAAGCTATCGTGGTGCTACTTACCAAGAGCGCGGACGAGCTGCCCGTGGCAACCTTTGTGGCCGAAGTAGTGGCTGATTCGCCGCGCCAGGGCGGCCTTGACCTGGCTGTGTTGCATGTGACACAGGACCTGAAAGGCGATGCCGTAGACGACAAGACGCTCAACCTGCCCGCAATTACCGTTGGTAGCTCTGATAAAGACCACCTGCATGCCCTGGACCATATCACCGTCATCGGCTATCCAGGCATAGGGGGCGATACCGTTACTTTCACGGCGGGCAACGTCAGCGGTTTTACTTATGAGAACGGCGTCCAGGGTCGTGCCTGGATAAAGACCGATGCCCTGGTATCCGGAGGCAATAGCGGCGGCACGGCGATAAACGACGCGGGTGAACTGGTCGGCGTGCCCACGGAAGCGGGCAGCGGCCAGAAAGACGCGCCCTCTATTGACTGCCGCCCCGTCCAGGATACCAACAACGACGGCAAAGTAGACAATAAAGACGTATGCGTGCCAATAAGCAACAACATAAGCGCGCTACGTCCGGTAGACCTTGCCAAGCCGCTAATCCAACGAGCCCTTGCCGGCCTCAGCCCCAACACCCCCCCGCAAACTAGCCCCACGGCTTCACCTGCGGTCCCCATCTTGCCTCCTGGCATCAATCCCACCGCCGTTGCCAACACGCCGCCAAGCGCGAATAGCTGCAAGGGTGTACCGGCCTCCACAGGCGCACCCCCCCGCACGCATCAAGGCTGTGTATCGAGGCTTATCTTTTCGGATGGCGTGACGCAGGACCAGCAGCCTCAAAGCATAGTCACCTCTCTACCTTCGGGGAGCAGTAACCTGATATTCTTCTTCGACTTTTACAAGTTTGAGGACGGGGCAGCTTTTACCCCCAGAGTCTTCATCAACGGGCAGGAGGTTAACGACGCCTGGCCCACCTCGGCATGGAGCACGCAGAAACTCGGCAGCTACGGCGACACCTGGGTAGGATTCCGGGATGCCACTAATCTGCCGGACGGCACATATAAGTTCCAGGTAGATTACGATAATTATACCCTGAGTAGCGCCACCATCCAGGTAGGCGGCCAGAAGCAGAACAGTCCAGCCTTCAACAACATCTCCTTTGCAGGCGGCGGCAAGGCGGGCCGCGTGCTTCCGGCTGGCATCTCTCGGATTGACGCCACTTATGACTGGGCCAACGTAGCCGCAGGCACAGCTGTTCAGGCTACATGGTTAAGCAGAGCAGCGGACGGCACATGGAACACACTGTCTGCCACCCCGCCCGCCGGCTGGAGTAACCCTACCAGCGGCAAGGGTGGCACGCTGCCTCTTCAAGGGAACACGCCTCTAGTCGCGGGCGACTATCGGCTGGAACTGTCGGTGAGTGGGAAGCTTGCCGCTACAGGAGACGTCACTCTGACAGGCGGTGCAGCTCCCAACCCTCCCGCAGATCAGACGCCTCCGCCCGCCGCCCAGGCAGGCTTTGGGCCCATTACGTTCGCCCTGGGAGCCGACGCTAACGGCAAATTGATCCAACCGGGCACGACGTTCCCTTCGGGCGTGCCGGAACTGTTCGCATTCTTCAATACCAGTGGCATGCGGCCCAACATGGCCTGGCATGTAACGTGGCTGCTGAACGACAAGGTAGTAGCAGAGGTAGACCATGTATGGGCTGCGGCTGACGGCAGTAATGGTCTGCACAACCAGTCTTTATATAGCGGCGAGGGCCAGACCCTGCCCGACGGCAAGTATGAAATGCGGCTGCTGCTCCAGGGCCAAGAACAGCAGCGCGCTACAGCGGTTATAGGCAACGGTGGCACAGGTAATGGTGGCACAGGCAACGGTGGCACGGGTAATGGTAGTAACAGCGGGACCGGGCAGGGCTCCAACTCACCACCGGTAGGTAATGGCGTTATCATCAAGGGTACAATCGTCGATGCCTACACGGGAGCGCCGGTCGCTGGGGCTTTTTTTCTGGTGCTGAAGTCCGGCATCACATGGAGCACGTTTGATAACACGAGCGCTGGCGTGCTGGACTCGGCTTATACCGACCAGCGAGGCCAGTTTACCCTGAAGGTTCCACTCGAGCGCGGTAAATCCTACAGTATGGGAGCGGGCCTGCGAGGTTACGCCTCAATTGCGCAGGATAACGTCCCGGTTACCACCGACACACCAGCCATTGTAGACCTGTCTATCAAGCTGGAACCGCAGCAATAGCTAATCGGTCCCGTTATTAGCATCTAACAGGGTAACTTCGCATGCGGCTAACGAGCACCAGACGATTTTGCCGGCAGGTACATGGTGATCCACAACTTACACTCGTAATCTCTACATCCGATTAGCTGCGAATGACATAGTGATTTGTAAGCACGAATAAGAAAGCAGAGACCCTATGGAACCTTCTAAGCAAGAGACAACTCAGCAACCCACCCAGGCGGATCTACCACCCTCGATGGCCAGCGGAGAAATTGGGTCTGTGGCTCAACTTCCCGCCGGGGAGGTAACTGCTGCCGGTAGGCAGACCCCAGGGGGTGTAAATCCATCAGCGGCAGCTTATGTCGCACTCCCGGACGAGCCTGCGCCCGCCGCCGCGCAAGTGCATGCAGTCATGAAGTCTGCCGGCGAAAAGTGGCTGGTACCGGTGGCGACGATACTAGGGGCGTTGGTCACTATCAGCACGATTATCGGACAGTTGCCTGGTGTGAGTAGCCTCGGCTTTGTCTATAACAGCATTGCCCCATTTTTGTATGTGGGCCGAGGCGTGCTCGTACCTTTACTTGCTCTACTTGGGGCGGGCGCGCTCGTGTGGGGCATCCGTGGCCGAAAGCAGCGCCGCAACTCGGTGTGGCGGTTCAGCGCAGGCCTGATGGTGTTACTGCTGATGGTGACGATCATGGTGATCCGCCCCAGTGAACGGGTGGTTGGCGTGCTACCTTATGCCGCCACCGCCGACAGCAAAGTAGACGTCCCAACAGGTCAGGCGTTGGCCGACTATCTGCGTGGCACGCTCAACAAACCGGGTGGCCTGATCAAAGCTATTGGCGTACCTCGTATTCCTGGCGAGAGCCTGAGCGACGCCGGCAAGCGTGTGGGCGCTGAGATAGTTGTAGAAGGGTCCTATACTCTTGGCAAGGGTGGGGTGGAGGTACGCTCGACGTTGTATGATGTAGCGTCGGGCGAGATGCTTGGAAATCCCCAGACGCGCGACGTGCTGGCGGAGAACCTGCAAAGCAGCCAGCAAGAAGTCGCTCAAGCGCTGGCGGGACAGATAGATATAGCCTCCGCAGTAACCAACAAGGCTTACGCCGCTGCCGACCTCAACTGCTCTACGGCCTATGAGTGCTACGTGGTTGGACGGCGCTACTACCTGTGGTTCAACGAGGAGGGCTACAAGCGGGCCATATCCTACTATGGCGTGGCGCTCGGGTTTGACCCGAATTACGCTCGCGCCTACGCAGGCCTGGCCGAGGCCAACTTACTCCTGTCGGGGCTATCACGGTACAGGGGCAAGATCCAGGACGCCAACAAACTCTCGGACATGGCTGCCGATGAGGCAAGCCGAGCCGTAGATAAAGGGCCTGGCCTGGTGGAGAGTCACCGGGCCAGGGCATGGGTCTACAGCACACAGGGTTTGCGGCGGAACGCGCGCTCGGAGTACGATCTGATCGCCAGGCTCAGCCCCCCAAGCCCGGAAATGGTGCTGACCGCAACGGGCGTGCTGACGAGCGTCCACCCATCAGGCGACGCCGAATCGCTATGGCTGCTGGGCAGCGACACATTTGATGCAAACACCAAGATCGCGCTCTTCAGCGAGGCGTTACGCCTCAAGCCCGACCTGGCACAGGTGCGGTACGACCTGGGAGCGGTACAATACTCGCAGGGGCGTCTTGATGATGCCGAAGCCTCGTTCAGGAAGGCTCTGAGTATCAACCCAAACATGATATACGCGCACGTGGGGCTGGGCCAGCTCGATTTGACGCGCGCACTGATGCAGCAGGGGCAGACAGGCAGCGCCGACGTAATCACCGGAACTTCGTCGTCGCCTACCGGCAGTGCGAACTACCTTGTAGAGGCTCGACGCCAGGTAGACATTGCTCTGGAGCAACTGCCGGACTACGGTACGGCCATATATGTGAAAGGCGCTATCCTCGCGGCGCAAGGCGCATTGCAACCCGCCATCAAAACCACACGTCAGGCGCTTGAGGGCAGCCGCGACGTGGGCGTGTGGTACGCATACCAGTTTTATGATGACCCGGTTATGTACAGCACAAGCATCCAGTCCCTAAAGCAGGCTATACAGGCACTGCCCGAGTACGTGTACAACTACAACGCGTTAGGCAACTTCTACATGGCGGAGGGGCACATCTACGAAGCGCAGCATGTTTATTCGCAGGCCGTTACCCTCGATCCAAGTTTCGGATCGGCCTGGAACAATCTTTCGGTTACGCAGTCATATTTTGGGCAATATGACGCAGCAGTTATTAGCGCCCGGCACGCAGTCACCGAAACAAAGGATTGGAGCGCGCCCTATTACCAACTAGGAAAATCGGTGCTTGCCCTTGCCGAAAGTAAGCGCCCTGACCTGATTACAGCCCGAGCAAACCCGCCCGGCGCGTCCGGTGCCTCATCTCAAGCCGGTCTGCCTACGCCGGTCGCTAATCCACAACCGGCTCCAGGTTGCCCGCAAATAACCACCCTCGACCAGGCTGATGTGGCCGCTGATCTTTCCAGTGCCGAGGCCACGCTCCGAAAAGCCCTGGAGATAAACCCGCGCGATACGCTCGCTCATGCCGGTCTTGGACAGGCCCTCTTCGATGAGGGGCTACTTGCGCGCCTGACGGGCCGTGAGCAGGATGCAAAGCCGAGGTTCGAGGAGGCCCGAACAGAACTGGAGGGAGCCGCGAAAGGTGTCAACGAGTTCGATGACCAAACGCATTACTTGCTCGGCCTGGTCTACCTGAATGAGCAGCGCCACGACCAGGTCGCAGGAGAGCTTGAGAAGGCATTCCTGATCGACCCCTCGAATGACAGCATCATAAAGACGTATGCAGATTTCATGAGCGCCACTGATAAAGAAGGGGCCTCAAGTCTGTACACACGCCGCGTGAGCCTCTATGCCGGTATCCTGGCTGACCACCCGCGATCGCCTTTCTACCACCGCCAGATGGCTGGGCTTTTACAATCGGCAGGGCAAAGCGATGGCGCCCTGGCGGAATATAACACCGCCCTACAACTCGACCCCACCTCGCCTGACCTGCGCAACGCCCTGGGCAACTACTATTTTTCCTACAGCGAGTACGGCAAAGCCCTACAAGCATACATGGAAGCGTCTCGACTGGCTCCCAGTGAGCCTGTCTACAGGCTGAATATAGGCGGCGCGGCAAAAGGGCTGGCCCAACAAGAGGAGAACCAGGAAAACAAGCAGGGTGCCGCGCAGCATTATAGCCTGGCGCTCAGCAATTACAGTTCCGCCGAGGAGCTTGACCCTGCCGGCGATTACCACACTTTTGTCGGGGACGTCTATCTGGCGCAAAAAAAGTATGATGAAGCCGCGAAGGAATACAAGCAGGTCACTCGCGACCGCAGTACCGCTATGTACGAGCTCGCCGGAGTATATAAGACGCAGGGTGATTACACCAGGGCAACCGACACATACAAAGAAGCTATCTGTGCAGCCTCTACAACAGTCGCAATGGTCCTCTCTTACGGGGCGCTCGCTGATCTGCATGTCGACCAGGGGAACTATACTCAGGCGGTGGATGTACTCACTACTGCTCTGCGAATCGCCCCAAATAATGCTTCTCTACACAATAAGCTAGGATTCATTTATTGGGCTAACCTCCACAATCCGGATGGGGCAATCACCGAATTCAAGCTAGCCGTCAAGTTCGCTCCTGAGCTAGCTTTCTACCACTACGGGTTGGCCTCCGCCTTCTTTACTCAGCAACGTTACGAAGAGGCAGCTCCCGAGTTCAAAGCCGCGCTCGATGTTGCGCCCACTACGGATACCTACAGATGGAGCTATGCCTACTACCTGGGGCGCTCTTATACCACGCTCAAGCGCACAGGCGACGCGCAAAAAGCCCTGGAGATGGCTGTAAAATTGGACCCCACGCAAGCCGACGCGCACGCATGGTTGGCCGTGGTCTATCACAACGCGAGTGACCCCAGGGCTTGTGACGAGATGAAAAAGGCCCACACCATTGCTCTCGCCTCTGCCGACCCGCAGGTCCAGGCAAACGACAAAGACTACCTCGCCGCTGTAGGCCAATGGGGGTGCCCGTAATGAACGCACGCAAGAGTTCCAGCCGAAGAGAGAACACAAAGAATAAGGAGAATAAAATGTTGGTTCGTGCTCCTGGGTGGGTTCGCGCTCAAGGCTCCCTGCTGTTGGCCGGTGCAATGC
>JALYYZ010000167.1 GCA_030945985.1 Chloroflexota bacterium | reverse complement strand
GGTGAACCCTGGTCGCCCAATCTCGTATGGAGCCTCAGCGGTAAGTGGTATCACCGACAAAATGGTGCGCAGCGCGCCCCTCTTCAAGGAAGTGGCCGAGCAACTCGTGGAAGCGCTCGATGGCGCGGTGCTTGTGGGACATAACGCTACCTTCGACCTGTCATTCATTTCAGCCGAGCTACGGGCCGCCGGCTTCGACCCTCCAGGCAACCCTGTTGTAGACACGCTATGCCTGGCAAGGCGCTGCTACACTTTCCCATCCAACAAGCTCGGCAACCTCGCTCAGTCTCTTGGTATACGCACCGACGGACTGCACCGCGCGCTCGCCGATGCGACTACCACGTGGCTTGTACTGAGCAAGTTCATGCGCGACCTGCAAAGCCAGGGTGTACAGACATTACGGGAGTTGATCAAAGTACAAGGCGCTCTCACCCCTCTGAGCGGATGGTACGCCCCCACAGCCCTGATGGAATGGGACGGCACAGGCCCCTTCTGCCCCATACAAGGGTTGCCGCCACTGATCGAGCAAGCGGTACGGGCGCAAGCTGCGCTGAAGATAAGGTACAAAGGGAGCGACGGCGAGCACACCGAAAGGGTAGTCGAGCCCCGCAAGGTAACGCTGAGCCCCTCGGCCACCTATCTAGTAGCTTTTTGCCACCTGAAGAACGAGGAACGCACCTTCAGGCTCGACAGAATTGTTGATCTAAGGATCATAGAGAGCGTGGTAGGGTAAAGCTGACCATCTCGTCCTACTCTGGACAAGTGTATCTTATCTACTTATTCCAGCACAAGATTAGGAAGATCTTCTCAGGAGAGAAACTCTCTATTTGAGAATAAACAATCCAAACCTCCCAGGTTTGGATTGTTTATTCTCAAACTAATTTCTAGTGCAACTTCCAGCCACCCTTTGGGGAAAGAGCGCTTCTTTCCAGGAACAAAGAAATCAAAACCCTACAGGTTTTGATTTCTTTGTTCTATTTTCAAAAGCTAAAAGGTCGTTGGAAGCTGCACTAGGAAAAAGTGCCCTCTATATAGACCTACAAATACTCCTGTAGATCCTCGCAAAGCTTCTCCAGGGTATCCCTGCGTAGCTCGTACATCACGCGGTTGTCCTGGCTGATCTCATTGATCAAACCCGCATCACGCAAAACTTTCATGTGCCTTGATATTGACGAGGGCGTAATACCGCACTTGGCAGCCAGGCGTGAGCCATAATACTCCTTGTCTTTGGCAATAGCCCGCAGAATGGTGAGTCGCGTCGGGTCCTCTATGGCTCGCGCTACGGCCACTATCCGACGCTGAACGTGCGCCATGGCGTTGCGGTGCTCGTCGGAAGTGAGGGCATCATACAGGATGATCATCTGGCCGTAGCCGTAAAGGATCATCGACGACATGCTCAGGAAGAGAGAAGGCACAAGCAGCACTTTCTCTAGCGGGTAGCCTTCGGGAAACTCGCGAGGCATGGCGCGATTAGCAAGAAAGCGCTCCTGCACTGCGATGAGGCGATCAGGACCCAGCGACTGCGTTCGTTCGCGCACGCTCGCGTCCCAGGTGGGCTGCAGGCCCGACACCTGGTGCCTGTAGACGTTCTGCCAGTAGGTTCTGAGCAGCCGTAACAGGCGGGTGCGGGTCGCATCAGCCTCTGTGGCGAGGATTTGCAACGCCTGCCGCCAACCCTGGTCGTGGATGCGGTGCTCGCCACCGTACGACTTGAGCAACGCTGCAAGAAGACGCAACGGGTGCGAAGTCATATTGGCTATGTCCGTAGGAGACATCACCCGACCGGCGGCGTAGAAGATAAAATCTTCAGCAGCCATAGTTTCCAGGTATCGGAAAAAGCCTTCGATATCCTGGTGATCCGGGTAGTCAACCGCAAGTTCGACCAAGCGATTCTCGAAAAGAGAGTAAAAGTAATCGGCCTCTTCACGCATTTGAGGGGAAAGGTCGCGCTTGACCTCAGCCGCCCACCCCTCGTGGCGCTCGCCAGGGTGGATCATAGTCCCTAACGATACAAACATATCGTACAGAGGAGATATCAGAAAATTAACGGTAGGGGCTGAAGAAGGCGCGTCAGGGGCAACAAGCACCGGCATAGGATATAACTCCTTAGTTCCTATAGGAGAAGGTCTGTAGTTGGGGAGGTCACGGGTTATTTGGGAGAGAAGACGGCGTAGTGGGTAAGAGCAACGCGTAGAGAATATAGGTAATTAGCCAACTAGACAATACTATACCGCCTGCCGTCCTTTATGTCAATAGGTAATCACTGACATCCAGTCAAAAGTTCCAGTTACGCACAAAACCCGCAAAACAGCGAGGTCACTAACGGCATCATCCACGGGCGATCTGAAGGTCGCACCGCATATACTACAGCAGAGAAAATATTTATGACTGGATGCGAGGTAATCAAGACAATTTAGAAGTCGACCCGGAAGGCCAACCTCTCTCTCAGAGTGCATCTACGCCCTGCTCTTGCTGTGATATACAAACGAAACGTGCAGGCGCTTTACAATTGCCCGGCATACGACGGCAAGAACCTCACTCAGAGGGCCGGGACCAAAGATATCTGCTCTTATAAACTGTATACTCTCCTGTAGAGAGCGCACCTCGCGGCGCAATCGCTCAGGTAGCGCTCCCGCTATTTTCCGGCTTGCCGACATGGCTGCCTCCCCATACTCTTCATCAAAGCTCTGTCGCATAACAGCGCTGCTCAGCAAGAGCATGATAGCCTCATCAAGGCTGAAATGCAGAGGGATTAGAAAGTATCCCTCAGCAGCAGCTAAAAAGAAAGGCTCCTCCCCACTACGGGAGAAGCCAATACAAAGCGGTCCGATAACCCAGGTGAGATCCCCTCTAGTGAGCAGCCTCGCTGAAGACAACAAGGCGCTTATCGTAGTTCTGCTGCGTGCGATTGAATATACCCGCGCAGGTAATGAGGTTCAGACGCACCCCATTCGTGGGGCCATAAACATCCATCAACGGGCAGTTATTATACTGGCAAACGAGTTGCTTGGTGACTACGAAAGCCCGGTCGCGCCCACGATCATCGCGTACGTATATGCGGTCGCCGGCTTTGAGCATGCCGAGATTGTAAAAGATCTCCTGGGGAATACCATACCAGTTCAGGTGGCCATCGATCACCGAATTGCCCATATTCCCTGGCACGGTGCCCAACTTGAACCAGCCGGCATTGTCGGGGTTCTTAGGAATGTCCATGTTGTTATCTTTATCCACGCCTACCTGTTCGATCCTGGCACTCACACCCAGGGCGGGAACAGTAAGTTGAGCAGGCATACTTGCAGCAGCGCCGGGCTGCTGTGGTAGAGACGCCGCGTTGCCGCCGTAGCGCCACTGGAAGTAGTGCTGCCCGATGTTGCCCATCTGCACCTGCCAACCTTCAGCAAGCCCCGGCGCATAAGTGAGCACACGGCGCTCGAACGCCTGGATAAGCACATCTTGCTGCTGGCCCGCAATCTTCACTCTGGCCCAATACGCATCGGAGATGGGCAAGCCCATGGCGACCACCCAGGGGTCCAGCAGCGGCTTGTTTGCATTGGAAATGCCCGCTCGCACAGAGGTGGTGCTATTGAGAAAATCCCAGAATACCCTGGGCACATTATGGTTGGTGAGCTTCTCGAAATAAGCAATCTTGGTCTGAGGAAGCTGTGCCTTGGACGGATCGTCAACCACAGCGCCCGCACGATCTATGCGCCCTGTTGCCACGCCACCCTTGCTCTTGTCGGGCTGAGGTTTAGGGCCGGCTGAGGTGTTCGACACAGTGCCAAACGAGGCATAGGTCGGCGCTGTGGCATCGTCAGAGTCTGAAGCCAGGTCAATAACGGCGGGCTTTCGGTTCTCGAATTTACTGTTGCCCAGTTGCATCTGGCCGGAGATAAGCTCTACCGTGAGCAGGCCATTGGTGACGAAATATTTGTCGGTGGGCGAAAGCCTGGGGTTGTTTATCTCCATGCGGGCTTTGTCGAAGTATTGGACGAGGCGCTGACCCGAACCATCGGGGGCCTCGGCATAAGGTTCCATGCCCGCAGACATGGGAGCAGGACCCCACGTCCAGGAACGAGCGATAGCCTTGGAGGCCACAGGCTGGTCGTTACGGGTCCAGACCATCTCAAACGCCGAGTCGGCAAAAGGCGCAGAGGCCGGCAGGGACGACGCCCTAGCAGGAGCAATCATTGACCCTGCGGGCGCAGAAATAGCTGCATGCACGGGGGCGGATGGCACAAGGGTGAGGCCCAGAGCGCCTGCTATAGATATCTGGGCGATTTTAGCTTGAGTCAATTTCATTTTTAGGGTTCTTCTCCTGTTCTACTTACACGGTGTCATTGCTGACCATACATGCATGTATCAGCAATATATGAAGTTTACCATCAGGCGCGCACACGTGCAAGCGTGCAGGTTACGTCAAAGGGCTAAGAGTTGGACAAGACAACCACAGACCCATGTCAGCCTGGCTTGTAATCTGATGCTCTTTGAAGAAAGCCGCTGTAGTCTTGTGGCGTATCTATATCTTGAGGTCGTTCACTCTCCTTGAAGTGTACCAGGTGCGCGACGCCAGGATCACGCGTAACCAATTGGCGCACCCCTGCATCTCCTATAAGCGCCCGCAAAGCTGGAAAGAGAGCACGGCTGAGGATAGCAGGAGGGCCAACCTGGCTGCCGTACATCGGTATCGTAACCGGCTTGTGCTTCAGGAGGTAGCCTGCGAGCACCCGCTGCACTATATAGGCCGGCACTTGCGGCTCGTCTCCCAGCATAAGCAGGACAGCATCAGTAGAGGCAGCCACAGCGTTTATCCCTACCGTTAGAGACGATGCCATGCCTTGGCGATAGTCGGGATTGGGAACAACGCAAAGAGGCAAGTCTGATATAGCATCTGCAAGGGCCGGCAGATCAGGCCGCACTACCACCAGTAGCTCACAGGGCGCAAGGCTCAAGGCGCTGATACATGCATGCCTGATCAACGGTGTACCGTCACTCAGCGGAAGCAGCAGCTTGGGCTGCTTGCCCATACGTGTCCCACGGCCCGCCGCAAGAATCAGGATGCCAATACGGTGTTCTGAAAGCATAAGAGTTGCATCATATATGATAGGGATAACACGCTGCCAGCATCAAAATATGATGGGGATTCGCTTCGGCCCTGGTCTAGTTAGTATTGTATACTGATCCTTGTATGGATAGCGGCATCTTCCTGAGCGATCCTGAGCGATATTGTACTAACCATAACACCTAGTCACAGGAGAAACCAATGCGCCATGCAAAAACCTGGCCGCTTCGGCTGTTAGCGGCTCTCATGCTCCTACTTATGGGCCTCGGTATAACAACCGGCATAACAACAATCCGGTCTACCACCGCTGCGCCTCTAAGCCAGGCACAGGTTGGAAGCGTGCAGCGAGATGTGGCTTATTGCACAGCGGATGGAGTTGCCCTGAAGATGGATGTTTACCAGCCGGGTGCTCCTGTTCCCGTGATGATGCCCGTGATGATGTATGTACATGGCGGCGGTTGGACCTCTGGGAACAAATCGTCCGCCGAGGTGAGCCTTCTCGTGGGTGAAGCCACCAGGCGAGGCTACCTGGCAGTCTCTATCGACTACCGGCTGGCCCCGAAATATAAGTTCCCGGCCCAGATAGAGGATACGAAATGCGCTGTGCGCTACCTGCGCGCCAACGCTGCTAGATATAATATCGATCCAAACAGGATAGGGGCGGTGGGAGCTAGCGCAGGTGGACACCTTGTTTCTCTGCTGGGGACCACCGATGCAAGCGCCGGCCTGGAAGGCAACGGCGGCTACTCTGAGCAATCAAGTCGCGTGCAGGCAGTGGTCGATCTATTTGGCCCCGCAGACCTGCTTTACCTGAAGGACTATGCGCCTGTCGTAGAAGGTGTATTCGGATCCAAAGATCTCCTCCCAAAATATAGCCCTGTCACCTACGTCTCGCATGATGACCCCCCTTTCCTCCTGATGCACGGCGACAAGGACACGACGGTGCCTTTCAGCCAGTCGCAGGAACTGTTCGATAGGCTCATCGCAGCGGGGGTACCTGCTACCCTGGTGAGGGTTCATAATGCTGAGCACTCATTTACTCCGAGCGGTGGGCCAATCAGCCCCAGCCTGGTGGAAATCGGCGCGCAAATCGGCGATTTCCTGGACGCAAACCTGAAGGGCACGCCGGGCGATCAGGCATCGCCCGCAGCTACACCGGCAGCTACTCCTCAAGCGGGGAGCACAACCAGGCTCTTCCCCGAAACAGGCAAGACAGTGCGCGGTATATTCCTCGACTATTGGAACGCCCATGGAGGCCTGGCACAGCAAGGCTTTCCGATCTCCGAGGAAATGCAAGAGCAGAGCGACACAGACGGCAAGACATACACCGTCCAATATTTTGAGCGTACAGTCTTTGAATATCACCCCGAAAAGCAGAAGCCATACGATGTGCTACTCTCATTGGCGGGTAGCTTCCTCTATAATCAGCAGTATCCAGGCGAAGCGCCCAACCAGAGTACGAACAAAGAGGCCAACTCTGTGCTCTTCCCCGAGACGGGCAAGCACGTGGGTGGAATCTTCCTCGACTACTGGCAGAGTCACGGTGGATTGGCGCAGCAAGGCTACCCTATCTCCGACGAGTTCACAGAGGTGAGCGCACTCAACAACCAACCGTACACGGTGCAGTACTTTGCGCGCGCAGTCTTCGAGAAACACCCCGAGAACCTCCCACCCTACAATGTGCTCCTCTCACAGCTTGGCACATTCAGGTACAAGGCGAAGTACATTACAGCCACCCCAACAGCTACCGCAACAGTTGCACCTACCAGCACACCCGGCACACCCAGCATAGCTACCGTGCAGAAGTAAGATCCTACAGCAGATATATGGGCACGGTTAGTCCGCAAGCCTTCTCACAGGTGCAAGGCGCTCGCTAACAGCAAACGAGAAATAGTTATGAGCAATACACGGTATCTGTGGGGCATCTGCGGGAGTTGCACAACAACATTCCCTTTACAGCGTCCTACCAATTGAGCCATAATGAGGCACCATGCACGCACGAACCCTCTCTTTATTGCTCTCGGGGCTTGTCATTATATCAGGCGGATGTAGCTCCGGCTCCGCGCCCTCTCAGAACACCCCTACCTCAGTACAAACAACTGCGACAGCCCCTCCCAGCGTTACCATGCAGGTACCGCCCTCTTCTACCAGCCTGCCAGTCCCGCCTTCTCCTACCACCCTGCCGACGCAGGCCGTAAGTTGGGTGCCACCAACGGCGCTGGTGGGAACACCATTACCTGGTGCGGTAGCCACCCTGACAGCTGCGCCAACTCTAAAGACGGAGCAGGTTGTTATAAACAAGAAATCAGGCGAGCAGGTAACTATGACGGTCGAGGTAGCCAACACAGAGCCTTCCCGTGAGCTTGGGCTCATGTTCCGCGCCGGCATGGATCAGGACAAAGGTATGCTGTTCGTCTTTGACGCCGACGTGACTGAGGGCTTCTGGATGCAAAACACCATCTTGCCTTTGAGCATAGCCTTTGTGCAGGCAGACGGCAATATAATAGATGTCAAAGACATGCAGCCGCTCGATACGACCACAGTAGGCGCGTCGGGCCCCTATCATTATGCGATCGAAGCAAACCAGGGCTTCTTCACGGCACATGGTATAACCCCAGGGGATAAGCTTGTGTTGCCCCACTCGTCCGACGTAGTTAGACCCGGGATGCCAAACTGCGCTGCCGCCAAGTAAGGGCGCTATATGACAGGAGCTAGTGCGCTTCCAGCCACCTCTTGAGAAAGGAGCGCTCATGTCCAGGAACAAAGAAATCAAAACACTCCGTGTTTTGATTTCTTTGTTTTACTTTCAAAAGCTAAAAGATCCATGAAGCTGCACTAGCTTCGGCGTCTCAATGACCTGGGAGACTTGCCTCCGACCAAGCGACGGGCAGGTTTGCTAAAGCGAATACGCCATACAACTGCCATTGCCTCGACAACTATACGGCTGTTCATCTTGCTGGTACCCACTTTTCGGTCGACAAAAATAATCGGCGTCTCTTTAATCTTGTAACCCATCTGGTGGGTACGGTGTGTCATTTCTATCTGGAATGAGTAGCCATTCGACTCGATTTTGGTAAAGTCAATCGACTCGAGCACACGACGCCGGAATGCCTTGAAGCCACTGGTCAGATCGTGATAGGGCGAGAAGAGAATCAGCCGCGCATACAGAGAGCCGCCTTTACTGATTACCTGACGTAACAACGACCAGTTTCGTGTGCCACCACCTTTGACATTGCGGGAGCCAAGCACCAGATCAGCGCCCGCCTCTATCTCCCGCATGAATTGCGAAAGGTGAGAAGGATCGTGTGAAAAGTCGGCGTCCATCTCGAAAAGTACATCATACCCACGGTCCAGGCCCCATTTGAAGCCCGCCGCATATGCCTTACCGAGACCCTGTTTGCCAGGCCGGTGCATAACGAACAGTCGCCCTTTGTGCTGCTCCACCAGTCTGTCAGCAAGCTGGCCAGTGCCGTCCGGCGAGTTATCATCCACAACCAGTATGTCGTATGGTCCCCTGGTGAGAACTTCATCCACCAGAGGCCCAAGGTTCTCCAGTTCGTTATAAGTCGGCAAGATTATCAGTGTCTTCAAAGCCAAAATACGCTCCCATGCCTGTCTGAGGGTAACTGCCGGCCTTCCGTCTTTGTCTGCATGTGCGGACGAAAGTTAGCCGGCAGCAGGCTGTGCCAGCGCCGCGCCATCATCGATGCCGGATGGACGTTCCCACAGCGGTCTCGCTAGAGTATAGAGGGTATAAAAGAGAGGCAATGTATATACCGCAATGGCCGCAGTGATCTGTATGCTACGCGCATCTGTGCGGTTCCACAGCCATACGAAGTCCCATACAAAATAGTTGGCCACGCCCCCCAGGCAGAAGAGGAGCGTACGGTTAGCCAGGTCAAAGCGCGCCAGAGGCGCGGTGAGGGCGATTAGCCACAGAAGATACCAGGGCTGGAACCAGAGGGTAGAGAAGGCCAGGTAAACGAAGATTATTTCGTAAAAGTACCGTAGAGTGCGAGACACCAGTTTGTGCCGCTCATCGGGTGTCGACGCGTTGCGACCAAGTAGCAAGCTCAAGCTCAATATGCCGGCCACAGCAACCACCAACCCCAGCGCACCGTAGCGCACCAGGGCTTCCGCTACACCACGCGGCACACCCAGGCCGTAGTTGAAGAAGTCCACCGCCACACGCGGTAGCGACGCGGTGAAGAGACTTTGCCTGCCGAGCGCGCCTATGCTCTCGAAGCCGTCCCAGAACGGTAGATATAACACCACCGCCAGGACCACGGCGGTAGCTACACCAAGAGCTATATTCGAAAAAGCCTCGGAGTTGGAGAGCACAGATGGCCCGGCGGTCAGGGTTCCCTTACGGCGCAGCCTATCGCGCCATAAAGCAGCCACAGCCACAGGGACGAGCAATATAGGCACAAACTTGGTGAGCGCACCTAGCATAAGGGCAGGAATAAAGGCCCAGCGGTTCAGATGAACAAAAAGATAAACAGCCAGCAAAAGAAACATAACCACAACGGCGTCGTTGTGCCCGTTGCCCGCAACCTCGAAGAGAAGTAAAGGGTTCCAGGCGAAAAAGAGAGTGCCCCGGAGTGCCCACTCGGGCTTGTGCAGACGTAGGATGCTGTAGGTCAAGGCAACGCTGATACTATAAGCTATTATCACCAGCAACTTAAAGGAGATAAGGTTGCTGAATAGATCATTATTGCCTGCTATAGAGGCAATCGCGGCAAGCAACTCCCAAATCGGACCGTATGGGGAAGCATCACCCCGCCACGCCACGTACTTGAGAAAAGGATCATCTGGAAGGCTGCCTGGGAGGGTGGTAAAAGGATTGAACCCATAGTGCGTAGTAAGCCGAGCCCTGAATATCTGGTCGAACAAGTCGGCTGCGCCCACGGGATACATCTGGAGCAGGTCGAAACAGAATATAGCCGCCCAACCGCATACTATTGCCAGGGCCGCCCACCGGAAGCCACGCGACACGCGCGAGAAAGATGGAGAGAGGCGAAATGCCAGGTAGTAGGCAGCGAACAATGCCAACCATGTGAAAGCCCAGGCGTTAGCGGCGGGGGCAGTGTGCCCATTTATTTTGGCGAGATCAAGCAGCGGCGTCTTGTAATTGGCTTCCAGCAGATACGGACGCACAAAACCTGCCGAGTAAGCCAGGCGCGATACTCCACCCAGTACAGCTAAGCCCGCCAGCGCCAGCCAGGGATCCTTGTGTACAGCCATACCGGGCCAGTTTGAGTTGGAAGGCTGACGCTCAGGGCTCTCGATAAGCTCTTCCTGCCCTTGCTCGCGCGCGTCTGTGAGGATAGAGGTCATGGTCTCTCTTGGTGTAATGGTGCATTATATCATACGCAGCATGTTGCACCCGAGAAGATCCCAGGAGAGGAAACCACTCTCTTTTGACCCCCATAACCGAATTTAGCCGCCGCCCGCCGGCGTATCTCTGCCTCTATGCCTGTGATTGACCGAAGTCACAGGGCGGCAAACGATGGGGCTGGTTGCAGGCGGTCTCTTTGCCATCCAGCCTCGTGGAGACCGTAGGCTGAATAGCGGTCCAGTGGGACGAGCCGACTGCGCTCTTCTGCATCCTAATGGAGCTTCATGGACCTTTTAGCTTTTGGAAGAAAGACAACCAATCAAAACACCCAGTGTTTTGATTGGTTGTATGGGAAAAAACGCTCTTTCCACAAGAGGTCCATGAAGATGCATCAAGCCGCCTCTTTTTCACAAAGTGGTTCAGAGACGAAGAGGGTGAAGGACAACCACAGCTATGCAATAGCCGTGTGCCGGCTCTAACTGGCTCCCCTACACACGGCCACTATGCAGGCGCGCGAGGTAGAGACCGAGCTAATTAACCTTATCCCGCCGGTTCAGCCATGTCGCGGCCGATGATGTTGTATGTCGACAGCGTGCCGCACGATTATTACGGCGCTTTCGTGCTGCGTGGGGCGTTGAGGCGCATAAGAGACTTTATAGGCAGTCCGCCTGAGGACATTCCTGATTACCAGAAGGTTGCGGACCCTCTTTCTTCGCCGGCTAACGCCTGTCGCCCCGACACGTTTGTTATAGGCTTTGTCTACGATGACATGGCGAGAAGGTTTCATACAAGCTTCCTTTCTGCAATAAAGAAAAAGTGAGGCGAAGAGCACTAGGCAGAAAAAGTCCCACTGGCTTACACTCACACACCTCACGTTTTCCGTAGTTACGTTACTCGAGCTTGGTACCGCAGTTGATGCAGAACTTAGCATTGGGCAGATTGGACGTGCTACAGTTTGGACATGCCTTCGCCGTCTGGTTCGCCCCACACTCGGGGCAGAATTTGGTGTTAGCAGGTATCTGCGCATGACAGTTGTAGCAAGTCATGGTAGCCGCCGCTGGGGTAGACTGCTGGCCTGACTGAGAAGGACCGGGCTGCGTTGTAGCGCCGCCGGCTCCGCCTGCGTTACCACCACTGCCATCGCCGCGTATGCCCTGGGCGATTATTTGCGCCATGCCTGCGCCCACACCCATACCTGCGCCGAGACCAAGCCCGGCGTTGGCGGCTCCGCCTACATCGCCACCACTGCCTCCATGTGCGAGACCGCCCATAGCCTGGGCCGCCTGATATTGCATGTACTGCTGCATATTGCCTACAACACCCATGCCGGTGCGCTCATCAATCCTCTTCTGCACTTCCTCGGGAGGTGTGATCGAGGTAATATAGAACGCCTTCAGAGCCAGCCCCAGATTCGCATAGTCATCCGCTACAGCCGCCTTCAGACCGGCGCCCATCTCGTTGTAATGGGAGGGCAGATCCAGGAGGGTCTTCATCGTTTGCCCAAGCAGATCATTGAAACGAGAAACTATAATCGTGCGCAGGTAATCTTGTATCTGCGTGGTCTCATATAGCCCTTGCGTACCAACGACCTTGTTGACGAATAGTTGCGGGTCTGCCACGGCCATGGCATAAGTACCGAAGGCACGCAGGCGCACCATCCCAAATTCAGAGTCGCGGAAGGTGACAGGCTCCATCGTGCCCCACTTCATGTCAATGAGGTCGGCCAGGTTAACGAAGATCACCTCAGCCCTGAAGGGAGATTTGCCTCCAAAAGGGATGCTAAGTAGCCCTGTAAGCAGAGGTATATTGGCCGTTGAGAGGGTGTGACGACCAGGGCCAAAAATGTCGAGCGCCTTTCCGTCGCGGAAGAATACCGCCGCCTGGCTTTCGCGCACAACAAGCTGTGAGCCAAGACGGAACTCACCTGAGCCACCCTCCGGCACTCTGTGGACAATCTGCTGCCCAGACGAGTCCAGAAACTCAATTACATCTAGTATAGCCATGCTGATTTTCTCCCTGATGCTAATTTTTCAGCCGCAGAGAGCAGGAGTACAGGCCACATCCGCTTACAACAGGTACCTGTAGCCTGTACTCATACTCTCTGCGCTCACTTAACTACTGGCCGCCCTGTGCCATTCCTATATTCCGGGTTTCAGGACCCTCTGAGCCTGAGCTTGACTTAGAGCCTGATGAACTTGAGGAACCTGATCCCACGCGCGCCTTGAGGGCCGCCAACTGCTGATCTACCTGCGAGTTACGGGCGTCGTTGTCGAACGCACTGCTTACATCGCTTGTATCCATGCTGCTATTGAGATCGGTCTCGGCGCTCGCTCGCGCCTCGGACATGCGTATACGGTTCTCCATACGCCCAAGATCACCACTATAGTCGGTGACGTCCAGGTTGCGCATAGTTGTGCTGACCTGCTGCTGCGCCTTTGCGCG
>JALYYZ010000148.1 GCA_030945985.1 Chloroflexota bacterium | reverse complement strand
CGCCAGTTGTAGCACCCCGCCCGGCCCCGGCTTCCGCCCCAACCGCAGCAACCAGAGGCATGAGCGATATTCCGCTGGATGGTTGGGGCAAGCTCAGCGTCCCATGCTCGCCGGCGTCTATCGCGGCGGCCCTAATCTGGAGCTCCTTGGCGAACCTCTGCCCAGCCTGGAGCCTGGAATGGATCACGCCGAGCACTGCCAGACCCAGGAGCACCATGACCGGGCCGATTATCTTGCGCGCCCAATCCAGGTATAGGCCTGCGGCGTTGAACAACTGCCGACCGAGTGTAAGTACCACCAGGCCCAGGAGCGTATAGACAACTGTTTTGGCCGCGATGTAAGCGAGCGTGGCCCGGAAGGTCGCCCCGCGCTCCGACGGCTGGCGAGCCAGGAAGGCGAGAGCGGCGAAGTTGGTGCTGAGCTGGCAGGGGGCCGTGGTGCCCAGCACGCCAAGAAGGAAGGCACTCACGAAAGGGACACCCAGCCCGTCACTCAGAGCGCGAATTGGCTGGGCGAGGGCAGCGTTGAGGCTGCCGAGCCACATATACCAGGTGGCTAAGAGATTGTTCCAATCTACAGACATCTGCTCGACCCTGGGCTATGGTTTGGGAGTTGTCACGGGTGCTGCGTTCGGCGCCGGCGCCGTGCTGCCCGGAGTTATCAGCGAAATACCGGGCCCCGTCACTACCTGTCCGGCACCGCCCGCGCCCCCTGCACCTGTTTCGACCGGATAGCCGTTAGGATCGGTGCCATTGCTGGTTTTCCAGGCAGTCCAACCACCAAGTAGAACCTTCAAATTGTCGTAGTTAAAGCCGTATGTATCGTGGAGCTTCTGCGCCGAACTGGCGCTTTCCTGTTCAGCCGGTCATTGGCAGTAGGCCACTATAAATTTGTCTTTAGGTAGTTCAGCTACTCGGCTATCGATATCCGCCTGAGGCAAAGAGATGGCTCCTTTTATATGCCCCTGGTCATAAACGTCCTTGCCGCGTACGTCTATGATGAGCGGGCGCTTTGCCGGATCGTCGTACATCTTCTTGAAATCAGCAAGGGCGATGCGCGGCGGCTTTCCGGTTGAGGCGGCTGGCTGGGCCGCCTGGCTGCCTGAACCGTTTGTGCCCGCCTGAGGCAGTTGAGCAGCGGACGGAGAGGTGTTCCCACCTTTGCTGCCTGTACCGAGCAAGTAAGCCACACCCAGCAGGCCAGCCACGGCAAGGCCAATAAGCGCTCCTATAACATACGGGAAGCGGTCCGGTGGAGGTTGTACGCTCCGGGGACGGGCGGAACCCCCGCCACGCCCCCCACTGCTATAGCCACGGCTGCTCTGCACGGGGCGGTCCGAACCGGCTCCCCTGCGGCGTGGCTGCGGATGTTGCTCCTCGTAAGCCCCGTACTCTTCTTCCTCTTCCTGATAATCCTCGTAACCACTGTCAGTCGGCGCGTTCCTGGCTGTTGATACCCTACGCGAACGGGGGGGTTGTCCAGGTCTTTGACTCATCTCTTTGCTCTCCTTAGATCAGGGGTCGTCTTCCTCTATTCAGCATGCCAAGAAGGGAAGCTACTTGACCTGCTCAACATAGTGTTCCATCTGGCCTTCGTTCATGCCGCCGATCTGTACAGCCTTGATCACACCGTCCTTATCTATAAAGTAGGAGCTGGGAATCGCCTGCACTTCGTAAGTTGTAGCTACGCTGTAATCCGTATCATGGATGAAGCTCCAGTCGTACTTGGCAGCGTCGACGAATGCTTTGACGCCGTTAGGCTCGTCGCGTGGGCCCATTGTCACACCAACTATCTGTATCTGGTCCTTGTACTTGTTGTGCAGCTTTTGCATCTCAGGCATTTCCGCCCGGCATGGCGGGCACCAGGTACCCCAGAAGTTCATGAAAACAGGCTTGCCGCGCAAAGATGAGAGCTTTACAGGCTGGTTGGAGTGCACGTCGATCAGGGTGAAGTCCGGCGCGAGTGCTCCCACTCTCGGGGCCGCCTCAAGGCTCGCGCCGCCTGTGCCCGCCGTAATAGCGCTCAGGCTACGCTCGTTAGCGGCACGCGCACTCAGCAGCCAGGCCACCGCTGCAAAGATGGCCACGAGCGCGAGGAGTGACGTCGTCAGCGCAATTGCTCGCCCGCGAGTGCCAGCAAGCCCGACAGGTTCTCTTTCCAGATCAGAACTGTACGCCCACTCATCCTCAGCATACGTTTCGCCGGCCGCATAGAGACCGTCATCCGAGTAAGGCTCCGCGTAGACTGGATCGCTTGCGGGCGGGACGCTCACCCATTCAACGCCACCCTGCTCATTACTCTGCTCTGTAGTGACCATGTAGACTCTTCTGCGCATCGCTCTGCCACCCTGTTTTCCGCTATGAGGCCCATTGAAGCTTGCCCCGACCCGTTTACGCCGGCGCCCCTGTGGGCGCTCAAACTATTTACGACGTAATCATAGTAAATATATTGCTTTTTGTCAAGAGGTGTTGACCCGACGTCCATTCACCCACATGCTTAGCCAGGATTGATCGGTGCGACGTGCCTCTTGACCCACTCCCGCACTGATACGGGCGCGTGCTAACGACCGGGAGGGACGGTCGGCTCAGGGTCTGTGGCACCGGCAGCTCTGAAGACTATAACGTCGCTGAAGCTTGTGCCGTCTACCTGGTATGCGTAACAGCCTGGTACGCGCAGGCGTGTGTAGGAAGGCCAGTTGTACCAGTGTGAGGGGCTTGAACCACCCTGCGCCGTATCAAGGCGCAGCTCGCCCGGCGGATCTGCACCCTCCCCAAAGCGCAGCTCGCCCGGGCCGTCAATCTGATGGCCCCGAACGAGGACCGGCCCGGTATACGCTGGGTCGCCTACCCAGAGCACTTTGGCGAAAAACCAGCCACCCTCTACCCACTCGTTACTGTAGCGTAGCACGCCCTCACTACCCAAACCGACAGGGTAGATCGGTCCTCGGCCAATGGCCAGGCCGAAATCTGGAGAGACTTGCTTGCCGTGCAGCGCGGGGCACTCTTTGCCGGAAGGGACCTGAGGTAAGTCAAGGGGCCGCCGGCGCATGGTAGCCCACGGGTCCTGTGCAAGTGGGGTCATTGTACCCGAGGAACTATCAGACAGGGCTCTCGACCTCCCGCCTGAGGACAGCCCCGGAGGCACGGCACCCGGGGTCGTACCCCTGGCTCCCTGAGTGCGGGGTAACGTTCGTGCCGCTGCGATCAAAAGCACGACCAGCAGAGTCACTACTGATACCAATGTTGTTCGTGACTTCATGCTGCTTCCCCGCCAGCCTGACAAGCGTAGCTCTCTGGTTTTCCGTGCGCACCCCACTCTATAAGTCCAGTTACTATGCTATAATAGCAGTATCTCAGAGGGTGTGGCAAGTGCTAATATGAGCCACGCACTCGGTTTCTGAGGTAGGCGCCTTCTCTTTGTGAGCCTTACGAGTGCGAGGATCCAGACGAGGTCCCACGGCTTACCTTGAACAGCATATCATGAAGAAGGGTGCTCGACCCCTCACTGTGGTACAAATCACGGCACAACCTCGAAGTCACGGAGATCAGCATGCAGGATAGGGCGCATGGGGAGACGGCACAGCAGGGTGAAGCTCCCACCGTCGATGCCGGGGCCGATGAGCATCGCGCGTTGATAGATCCCAGAGATGAGCAACAGCCGCCCGTCCAGCCAGAAATATATCTTTGCAGATCGGTAGCTGGCGCTTCTGCTCTCACGTCGTCTGCCGCATTTGACTCGACTACAGACCGGATCGCGCGCTACATAGGGCAACGTTGGCTACGGCTCGAAAGTATAACTGTAGGTCTCTTCGTGGGCCTACCATGGTTGGCACCTGTCTTCGCAGCGCTTGGCTGGTGGGGGCTCGCGAACCCTATATATACAGCGTACGCGGTCACCTGACACCAACTGCCTGAGCGCGCCGGGAGCGTGCTTGGTTACCAGGTGGCCTTCTGCTGGCGTAACACCGCTATATATGGTGGAATATTCCTCTTCGGACTCCTATATGGCCTGGCGCGTGACCGCAATGTACGCGGGCTGCGGTGGCTGAGGAGGCCGCCGAGGCTCTGGGTCTCCTTTTTGCTGGTGCTCCCTATGGGCATAGACGGGATTACTCATATGCTCGGGCTGCGTGACATGAGCGAGAACGTGCCCATGGACATGTGGTACGGGTCGCTGTTCACGGGCGGTGGCTCCCAGGTATTCTCGGTGAACTGGTGGCTACGCATAGTGACCGGGCTGTTAGCCGCCCTGGCGCTGGTGTGGTTTGCCTTTCCACGCCTGCAAAGGGGGATGGATGAAGCGGAAGAGATGAGACTGCACTATCGACAGTCGCCACCGAGCAGAACGGGCGCTATTTCCAAGCCGGCGATCCAGTAACGAGCCTGTCTAACCAGTATCAGGCCTGCTAGGGCTGCGACTCCGCACGCCGCTTCCGCCACCCGTACGCGGTCATGCCCCGCGGCTTGTATATAGAGAGTGCGGTGAGCGCGAGCAACACCAGGAGAGCTGCACCTGATGCCACAACCATCAGGACCTGGGAGCTATGATGCTCCGCCGGGAAGAGCACTGCCTTTTTAGCTACGCCTGCCAGGAGACCAATCGGCTGCGTATGCACGAGCAAGATAAGGGTGGCAAATGGTGTTATCAGGAGCTTCACCACGACCCAATAGTAGCGGAACAAACCCCACGCCGTACCGAGTGACGAGACAACACCACTTAGCAGCGAGGCGAGCGCCAATGGGACGATAACATACCAGATGACCAAATCCATAGAGATATAGACGGCGCGCACCAGCTGAGCGTCCTGGCTGGATAGACCGGCGACGGCCAGAGCCAGGAAGGCCGCGACCGCGCCCATCCAGCAGACCGAGGTAACGACATGCACGGTGAGCGCTAGCCTGCGGATGCCTGGTCTCATGAGCATAGGTATTGCAGCCCCTGTTCTATAGCTCCGGCCATGGCACTGGAAGGTGGGATGTAGCCGTGGAGGCTGCTAAAGCCGTTGCCTGTAAGGTGCAGGATCACAAAAAGCGCGACCAGGACGATAAAGACGATCATTGTCACTTTCACCCAGCGTGGTGTGCTGAGGGGAGCTCCGTGATCAGGCCTCACCTGGGTGCTGGCACCTCTGTCGCCGGCCTGGTCTTGGTAGGTGGGTGGTTCAGCCAAGTGCGTATCCTTTGTCTCTTGTGCTTGCTTGTGGTTGTCAATGTGAGTGCGAACGACCAATCGATTGTCATCTACCCGCGTCCGGCATCGAGGCAGTTGCGGCTATGGTTGAGCAACGACCCTAAAAGTGATTGCTTCAGTAAAGGTCACCCCATCGATCTGTAAGCCATAGCAACCGGAACTCGCAAATTCGACACCAGAAGGCCAAAAGCTCCAGCCGTAGTTAGTCCCGTTATCGTTACTCTCGTCGAGGCGCATCTCGTCTTGTGGCTGATTGTAGTATTGCGCGTACGTAAAGCGGACCTTGTTACCTCCGTCCAGCTGGCGACCCCGCACCAAAGCAGGCCCAGGATAGTCAGGCTTGCTGATCCACGGCACCTTTATACGATAGGTGCCGTTCTGCTGAGGCGAGGGGTGAGCCACACCGTTGGGACTGATTGCATCTCCTATAGGGTCACTAGGGGCGACAGGGTAAACAGGCCCGCTGCCTAACACATAGGCGCTTGACGGGAACGCCGGGGCTGGAAGGTCCTGCAACCTGCCTTGGGTTGGAGAGCAAGTAGCGCCGGGAGGGAGAGTGGGTAACCGTAAAGGGCGTTGCTCTAGATTGGCGAACACGTCTGGCGTCGACGTTGGAGCCGGTGGCTCTGTTACGCCGGTTGGGTATTTCTGCTTTAACTGCAAAGTACCCAACTGGGAGAGCAACACATCGTATGGTGCCTTGTTTCCTGGGTGCAATTCAAACACTGCTCTCTCGAAGTATTGCACTCTATAGGTATTACCATCCACATCGCTCCTTTCCGGGAACTCCTCAGTGATAGGATAGCCCTGCTGCCCCAGCCCACCGTTGCTTCTCCAGTATTCCAGGAAGCGGCCACCTAATCGTTTGCTGGTTTGAGGGAACAGAACGGAACCAGGGCTGTTGTTGGTTTGTTGGCCCGCAGCGCCACCGGGGTATTTCTGCTCATAGAGTCTACTCCCCAGCAGCGACAACAATACATCGTTAGGCGGCGTATTCTCAGGGTGGTACTCAAACACCGCGCGCTCAAAGTATTGCATGCGGTAGGTCTTGCCATCTGTATCCGAAACAGCACTGAATTCATTACTTATAGGATAGCCCTGTTGCGTCAGGCCACCGTGTTCTTTCCAGTACACAAGGAATCCGCCGCACACTATTTTGCCAGTTTCAACGAAGGTTTGGCAACTTGCTTGCTGAGCAAGCACCTGCTGTGGTGTAACCCGCAGCAGTAATAGAGCAAATACCAACGCTATGATTGTGCTGGAGAGCGTTGAGAAACGTCTCGCGCAGGTTTTAGCGCAGAGCCCTCTCTGCTCATAATCATCCTTGCAGTAGGCACGGGTACGATTGTACAGCCGACGGCATCCTTTGAGCATGTTACCGAAAAGACAAGCCTGTGCCATCTTTGGATAAAACCCCTGGAGAAAGGTCGTCCTCATGCCCTAATCATACCACTATACTGCCAGACTGCAGAGTTTAGTTGATTGCGCACGCTGCGTAGAAATATCCTTGATCCAGGCATCAATACCCAATCCGATACAGAGTGAGCGGCGCGCCCATATTGCTAAACTGCTAACGCCCCGGGGCTTGCCAGCTTTCAGCTTGACCAAGTAGACCCTTCATCAAGACATCTCGCCGGGCAGTGTTGGCCAACTGATTGCCGTATCAGAGAACAAGGTCGCAGTCTCTGGTCTTCACGGGGAGAGCAGGCGGGAATGGCTTAGCGTTCAGCCCCGCCCGTTCGCTCGCCTGTCGTAGACGACAAGCACCAGCCCGTAAGCCACGCCTGCCACACCAAGCGCTGTGACCCAGTGGAGGGGATGGATATATTTCGCAAGCACGCCTTCGGCAACGATGTAGCCTGCCATAAGGCCTATAAAGGCTCCGAACAAGCCCACTAACTGGCGGTCGCCCTTGTATGTGCTCTGCTTCTGCTTCTTAGGCATTGCCAAACTCCCTGTTTGCGCTGCGTCACGATCCATGGTGGACGTGCGTGACTTACTACGGGCAAGTGCATCGACGCATCAGGCACTCTCTTGCTGAAAAAGTGTGAGTCCTCTACTTTGTTGCGCGAGGCCGGCGTGTAGGGAACCTGATCCTTAGCCAGCTGAAGAGCGCAAGACCCAGGAGGCTCGCGAAGAAGAGCACCACCGCGAGACCTGCGACGCCCATGGTGTTGGGCGTGCCGTTATCGGTGCTGTAAGTATGCATAGATTGACCGCCAAACCATTGCACCAGATAGTTCACCCCGAGGAAGGTGATCAGGACAACGACGAAGCCGATGAGTGAAAGCCAGGCCATCGTCACACCACGGACGCCGCGCTGCACGCGCACGTGAAGATATGCAGCGTAGGAGAGCCATGTAACCAGCGCCCATACCTCCTTGGGGTCCCAGCTCCATGCTTTAGTCCAGGCCTCCTGCGCCCAGATAGCACCCGTGATGAGGAGCAATGTTTGCAGAGGGAAACCGACAGCGACAGCCCGGAACATAAACTCTTCGATGGCCGGTTCGCTGGGGAGAGCCGAGGCAATCCTCCCGTTCGTGTAGTGCTTCGCGATCAGGGTGAGCCCCGCGCCCGCGGCTGTGCCAAAGGCGCTGTATGCCATGATCGCGAATGAAACATGTATCATCAGCCAGTACGAGCGCAGCGCTGGCACCAGTTGGATAACCTTCTTCAGATCAGAAGGTATAAAGAGGATCGCATACGTTTGCAAGGAGAAAACCAGGAGCACAACGAAAGCCCCCGCAGCTCGCGTGCGCAGAATACCTTCGAACAGCACGAGGTATATGGTGGTCATCCCCCACACTAGCATAGTGGCGATCTCGTATAGGGTAACATAGGGCGCATGTCCGCCTTCCACCCAGCGAAGGATCAGCGCTGAGGTGAGTGAGACCCAGGCAAGAAGCGTGAGCCCGGAGGCGAGCCGCCCCAGAACCGGCGCATAGACGCCGGAGCGTCCCTGGCTGGCGCCGCCCGAGAAGACCACATCCGACGTGCCACCCGCACCTGCACCCGCCAGAGCCATACGTCCTCGGGCGACGTGCGCTACGCCGCTCGATTTAGCCAGTAGATGCACGGCGTAGCATATGAAGGCCAGGAGATAGGAGACGAACGTCACGGTCGTCAAAGTCGGTTCGTTGAACCCTAATGGCGTTGGATCAAAGCCCATTCCCGGACCTCCTACAGGATAATCTAGATTCAATAATCATAAAGGAGCGACGCTGAAGCGAATTGCTGGTATAGGTCCGTAGATACTTCACTGTACCAGCATCCTCTCGCTAGCCTGAACCGGGCGTGTCGACCATATAGAGGACGACGCCGACTGACCTAGGTACGCTTGCGCAGCCGGATACCACCGGCGAGCAGTGCGGTGGAGAGACCAAGCACACCCAGTAGCAATAGCCAGATGCCTCGGCCACCGTCTCCAGCACCGGTGCCAGGCATTGTGGACGCGCCACCTGTGCCTGTAGCGGAGGTGGCAGGCATGCTGGTGGCCGAAGCCCCACCCATAGCACCCCCCATACCCGACATACCACCTGTCGCTGTGGCCGACATGGTGCCACCCATCATTGTGCCAGTCACGTCCAGTGCGTACCAGGCTTTGAGCCAGCCCTCGAACTGCGTGATCTCCGCCGACTGGCTGCTGACTATATTGGTGCCGAGCGTCTTGAGCTCCTCGTGCGTAGCTCGCCCCGGTATCAGTTGAGCCATTGCGACGGCGCCCTGGTGGTGCATGCGCATCATGGTGAGAAACTGCTTATCGAAAGCATCGCCTTTGAGGCCCTGCAGCTGGGTCATGTCCGACATGCTCATACCCGGCATATCGTGCATCATCCCCTGCTGTGGAGTGGCACTGTACCACTGCTTGAGCCAGGAAGTCATCTCCGAGATCTCTGGTGTCTGGCTGGCGATGATCTTTTGAGCGGCGTCCTTCACCTCCTGGTGGTTGGCGCGGTCGGGCACCAGCTTCGCCATGTCAAGGGCGCTCTGATGGTGCTGTATCATCTCGCTCATAAACTCCGTCTCAAAAGCTTTTCCCGTGAGCCCTTTTAGATGGCTGAGGTCGTCTGCGGTCTGAGCCTGCGGCATAGCCCATGTAGAGAGGGGCGCCATACCCACAGCTATAAGTGAGGCCGCCACAAAGGCCAGGACGCCACGCTTCGGTAATATGTTTCGTAAGTTCCAGGTTAGTTGCACGATGTTCCTCCGTAATTAGTTTGATGATCGGTTGGGCAATTGATTGTACGTTGCAAAAGCAGCGCGCTTGCAGAAGGGTTTACCTGCCCGTCAGGGCTTATATGCTGGCTTCATGCTTTGCGATCGTTGCACGCGTTCCTACTCTGCAACTATGCTTCGCTATATAG
>JALYYZ010000135.1 GCA_030945985.1 Chloroflexota bacterium | reverse complement strand
CGGGTAGGCTGGTTGGCCCACCTGACGGGTGAAGTGTCGCAAACGTTGAAGCACGGCGTAGATCTGCAGGGTATTTGTCTTTACCCTGTCATTAGCTCGCCCGACTGGGAGGATCCCACAGCATTCTTCGATGGCGGGGAGTTCGATGCTATACATCAGCCTGACGGTAAGCTGAAACGGGTGATCGCCTCAGACGTGGCGAAGGCTCTACACAGCTCACAGCAGATCCTGGATCCCGATAACACTATAAACATTTCTGACCCTTCTATGCCTATTGAGGAGCCCGAGCCGGTACTCTCGACATTTGCCTTTGCTCAGCCCCTTCAGACTATGCGCTTCAAGTCGGATAACTTTTCCTACCAGACTCTCATCGTAGGGGAAAATGTCACTGTCGAGGTGTACGGATTTGAGCCGGGCGGTTCGCTGCCTGCTCACCGGCACAACGAGACCGAGCATGTGCTTACCATCCTGTCGGGAACGGGCGACGTTCGCATCGGCGACAAGTGGATCAACATGCGGGAAGGGGAGAGCGTGCTGATACCGGCACGGCTCTACCACGGCATACACAATTATGCGACGGAACGTCTGGTGGTGCAGCAAGTAAGTGCCCCGAAACCCTGGGACGCCCGGTTCGCCGGTCCCGCCCCTGCCGGCTCAACAGAATAGGCCTCCCACTGGGCCCCTCGTTGCATGGTGACAACTTGCCCTTCTAAAGCTGCGGCAAGTGGCAGATCAACGCTTGTTTTCACATAGCAGGTGATCACCTGATCTGAAAACAGGCAAGTTACAGCTCTACCGCTTAAGCATTTGCTGATCCATCAAGATTAGAGTAGTATGGTACTAGTGCCGAGCTTTGCAAAACGGACTTTGCAAGTATGCACCCTCATAAAATAATCAGCACACGAGCGAAGGGGCATGGAGTCTCCGAAGGAGACTTCGCAAAGGTAGCCGGTGACTTTAGTCGCACGGCGGAGCCGCGCTTGTCTGACATTCATCTTGTTAGGCCCCATTAGTCACGTGGCGCTGTTCGCAAGGCGCTATTTACAAATACGCCCTCTCTGTAAGCGCCCAGAGGCCTCCGGTACCGGTGATGCGCGGGTTCACGACAAAGTAAGCATACAAGGCGCAACAGTAGAACAATATAGAGAAAGGAGCTAAACAAATGTTAGTGAGATCAAGCAACATCATCACGCTGAAGCGACCGGCGCTCGCGGTTATCGCTGCCGCACTTGCGGTGGGCTTTCCGGCTTTGCACGTCGCGCTGCCTGCAACTGCTGCCAATAATGCACCGGCGGCAGCCTCTTCAGCGGCGGCAAGCCTGGCGGGGCAGCTACATGTTGTGCAACCGGCCAAAGCTTCTTTCAGGTTCGAGCCGAACCGGGGGCAAACTGACCCATCAGTGCTCTACGTGGCGCACGCAGAGGGCTCTCTGCTCTATTTCAAACCGAGCGAAGTAGCCATGTCACTGCCCGCGCAGTATGAGAACAAAAGCGTCCCGCCACAGCCGAGCCCTGCACGGTCCGTAACGCTCAAGTTTCTGCAATCAAGCGGAGCCTCGTTGTCGGTGGCGGGCCCACTGGCTTCGGAGGTCAACTACATAGTAGGGAGCGATCCGGGCAAATGGCTCAAGAAGATCCCCACCTACTCCACTATAACCTACTCCCATCTTTACACGGGCGTTGACCTGCGTTATGAAGGCATAAGCGGCAAAGGCGCAGAGCTTAAAGGCACCTACACTATAGCTCCAGGCGCTGACCCTCTGGCTATCAGGTGGCTGTATCAGGGCGCGGGCGCGATCAGCCTCGACAGCGCCGGCAACTTGCTGGTCCCCGCTGTGGGGGCTGGAAGCTCTGGAACAGTAATTACAGAGCACGCCCCTGTAGCCTGGCAGGAAAGCGCGCAAGGCCGCGTCCCTGTGGAGGCGCATTACACTACCGGCAGCCGCGACGGCAGCATCGGCTTCGCGCTGGGCAGCTATGACGGGAGCAAGACGCTTACGATCGATCCGGCGCTGACCTACTCTACCTACCTGGGTGGGACTATCGACGATTACGGGAACGACATCGCCACCGACGGGCAGGGGAATGCCTATGTAGTGGGCATGACGAACTCGGCGGACTTTCCAACCCTCAACCCTATTCAGGCCAACAAGTTCGCCCAGTCCGACGTCTTTGTTTCAAAGTTTAACGCTGACGGCACGCTCGCCTTCTCCACCTATTTGGGTGGTCAGAACATAGATGCAGGCTATGGTATCGCGGTGGATCCCGCCGGTGCTATATACATCACCGGCCAAACGTCGTCAAATAACTTCCCTGTCGTGAATGCCTACCAGCCGTCGCCGGGTCTCAACGAGGACGTGTTTGTCTCCAAGCTCAGCAACAACGGTCAGACCCTGTTGTATTCCACTTACCTGGGTGGCGCGGGAAATGAATACGCCTACGGCATCGCAGCCGACTCCGCTGGTAACGCCTTTGTGCAGGGGTATACATATTCAGACACCTTCCCTGTGCGCAACGCATACCAGGCTGCCCGCGCGGGCAACTTCGACGCTTTTGTTACGAGGTTGAACACAAATGCTGCCGGCGACGGCTCTCTTGTCTACTCTACATATCTTGGGGGCAGCGGTGTAGATTACGGCTCAGGTACGGGTATTTCGGCCGTCGGTCACGGGGTGGCCACAAATGGGACGGGCAAGGTGTACGTCACAGGCAGTACGTACTCGGATCACTTCCCCTCTCGTAATGGCTACCAACCTGTTCGCAACCCCTCCGCAGGCTCAGACGTTTGGGTTGCTGCGTTGGACACATCAGCCTCCGGCGACCCTTCGTTACTCTACGCCTCTTTCCTGGGTGGCTCCAACAGTGACGCCGGACGCGACGTGGCTCTCGACGGCGCGGGCAACGTCTATCTCACGGGCAATGCAACCTCAAACGATTTCCCTCTTCGCAACAGCATGGGCGCGTGTACCACCAACACCCAACCGTTCGTTGCCAAGTTCAACATGTCCCTGTCTGGGGATGCATCGCTTATCTACTCCACGTGCTTCGGAGCAACATATACGGGTGAGGCTTCGGGCATCGTGGTCAGTCCTGCGGGTGAGGCTACGATAGTAGGGTCCAACGCGTCAAGTAACTGGCCCCTGGTAAACCAGATCAGCGGCTGGCACGGAGCTAACGACGTTATCCTGGCTAAACTAAGCGCATCAGGGAACAGCCTTATCTATTCTACCTTCCTGGGCGGCGCGAGCAACGACTACGGGCGCGGCATCGCACGCGATAACAATGACTACCTGTATATAGCCGGCCAAACGCAGTCAACGGATTACCCCACGCTCAACCCGTTCCAGGCAGCCCAGCATGGGGGAGGCGATGCGTTCGCTACTCGCATAGATGAATGCCCCGTGTCCTTTATTGATGTTCCTACAACAGCCTACTTTTACCAGCCCGTGCGCTATCTCAGTTGCCGTGGCGTGATCAGCGGCTACGGTGATAGCACATTTCGCCCGAGCAATACCACCACACGCGGCCAGTTGACCAAAATAGTAGTGTTAGGCTTTAGTCTGCCGATTTATGCCCCTGCGACCGCCACATTTAACGACGTGCCCGTGGGCAGCACCTTCTACACCTATGCCGAAACTGCGGTCCATTACGGGCTCATTACGGGGTACGCTTGTGGCGGGCTGAACGAGCCCTGCCCAGGCACCTACTTCCGACCGGGGGCCTCTGTCTCGCGCGCGCAGTTGAGCAAAATCGCGGTGAAGGCCGCTGTACAAGTGCGCGGCTGGACAATTAACAATCCTCCCCAGGCCACGTTCAATGATGTGCCCACGGACAACACGTTCTATCCATATGTAGAGACCGCAGTATGTCACGGGATGATAGGAGGGTACGCCTGTGGCAGCCCAACCGAGCCGTGCCCAGGAACCTACTTCAGACCAGGGAACAGTGCTACGCGAGGCCAGATCAGCAAAATAGTTTACCAGGCAATCACAAGCACAGCGTCCTGCGCCACTGGTGCTGAGAGCCCATCTCCTCCCAAACTACCGCCCGGCAAATGATCACTTGCGGTTCGCATCGTGCTCTTGCGAGCCTGTCTATAATCTCGACGTTTCTAGCAGCCTGTTGGAGAGAGTCGCTGGCCCGATTTTCGGCTATTTTGACCGCAGAAATGGGGAGGATCTCTCGCAACTGGCTCTGAAACCACGCTTAGCTGGAGCAAGTTTTGGTGAAAACCGTCCCATCTGATGGGTCCTACCCTTTCCCCGTTCTGAGCATCTCCGCATATTCGTGGGGCATCTCGCTGGCCTCGATGGCGCCGGCTGCGGCTTCTATGTCGTAGGGGACGCGGACGAACTCTACTTGCAGTTCTTCGCCTGTGGCCTGCATCACCACGTAGCAGGCTCGGGGGTCGCCGTCTTTGGGCTTGCCTACGCTACCTTCGTTTATTACGTGCCTGCCGCTGGGCAGCACTCGATGGTACGGTATGTGTGTGTGGCCACACACCAGCACGTCCGACGCCACCATGCTGAGCAAGCGCTCAAGGCTCGCGTCGGGGCGGTCCTCGTACAGGTACTCGTTCACGCGGCGCGGCGAGCCGTGTACGAGCATCACTTTGAGGTCGCCTAGCTGGAGTGGTATTCGGGCGGGGAGGGCGCGCAGGAAGGCTTTGTTCGCCTCCGTCGTGTGTGCGTTGCTCCACGCGATCGAGCGCTTGCCCAGAGCCTCGGAAACAGGGTCTTTGTAGGCGCAGCCGCAATCGTCGCTGTTGTTGCCCACGCCCAAATCGTAGTTGCCCATAAGGCAAGGTATCGCTCTGCGCTGTATAACTTCTATAGCCTCATTGGGCGATGTGCCGTAGCCTACCAGGTCGCCGAGGCAATAGAGATTGCTGTCCAGGCCACGGTGGCTGATGTCGGCAAGCACCGCCTCCAGGGCCTGGATGTTGGCGTGTATGTCCGAGAAGATGGTTACTACGTCCACTCTGTTTCCTCCTGAGTGAGGAAAAACAAACAAACCAAAACACTACGGGTTTTGATTTGTTTGTTCTTGAAAACCGGCGCACTTTCCCAGTAGTCGCTAGAAGCTACAGTAATTAGCCGCAGCAGCCGTCGTCACATGCACACGTTCCGCTCTCGGGCGGGCAGGGGCAATTGTCGCTCATCTTTATCACCTCCTTTCAATAATCTACTCTATGAGCGTCTCCTCTATACGGGCTTGGTCGCGCGGATAAAGGCTCCGGCGAACAGCCCGTCGGTCATGCTCAACTCGTCGCCTGTTAGCGCGCTGGGAGAGCAGCAGCCTCCATGTGAGGCGTCAGCAGCGGTGCCGGTATCCACGCTATCCTCCGCCATGAGTGATGTGGGAGAGGAGTAGCCGCTCGCATCGCTTCTGGGTGCGGCATCGGCAGCCTGGCGAGTGTCCTCGATGTCCGAGGCCGCGTAGCTGCGGGTGATCTCTATGCCAACGTCCGTGAAGCCCACCTCGGCGAGCAGCGACTCGTATACAGCTTTGTGGAGCGCGCCTGCGATGCAGCCCGTCCACGCCTCCATGCTGCGTAGCACGCGCTCGGGGGCATCTCCGGTGCGCACCACGTCGGACACCGCGAACCGTCCACCCGGCTTGAGCACCCTGAACGCTTCCTGCAAAACAGGCCGCTTATCGGCGGCCAGGTTTATCACGCAGTTGGAGATAACTACATCGACGGCGTTGTCGGGCAGAGGGATCCGCTCGATATAACCTTTGAGGAACCGCACATTCTCCACGCCCGCCTTGCGCTTGTTCGCCTCAGCCAGGGCGAGCATCTCGTCGGTCATGTCGAGGCCGTAGGCGAAGCCTGTTGGGCCCACCCGCTTTGCCGATAGGAGCACGTCGATGCCGCCTCCGCTGCCCAGGTCAAGCACGGTCTCGCCTTTGTTCAGCCTGGCGAGGGCCGTAGGGTTGCCGCAACCGAGAGATGCAAGCAGCGCCTCGGTGGGCACCTCCGCCGCCTCTTCGCCACTGTATAGCCCGGCAGTGATAGGGTCGCCACCCTCGCCGGAGCAGCAACCCGAGCCCGCGGCAGAGCCGCAGCATCCTTCTCCGCCGCCCGACTGCACTCTGATTGCCGACTTGCTGTACCGCTCGCGCACCTGTTCGCGCAGCTCGTCCGCTTCCGCTTTCCCCAGAATATCTACACTGGTTTCCATTCTTCACAACCCCCATAAATTGATAAATCTCGATATATAAGCCGCTAGAAAGGCCAGGCTACAGAACCTGGCTGTGTACTAGCCTGCTATCTTCTGCGAGCCTGGCAGCAGGTTGTTGAGGTAAGCCGCAGCGCGTGCCAGGGTGTCGCTGTTGAGCGAATAGTAGACCCATAATCCGCGCTTCTCCCAACTGACCATTCCGGCGTCGCGGAGCACCCTGAGGTGGTGCGAAATAGTCGGTTGGCCCAGCTTGAAGTGCGACTGGATATCGCAGACGCAAAGAGGCTCCTCCAACCCGGCCAGCATGGCGACGATCTGTAGCCGCGTTGCATCTGCCAGGGCCGCAAGCAGTTTTACCTCGGCAAGCGCCTTCGCAGGTGATGGGGTGATCTGCACGAGGGGAGCCGCGCAGCAATTGGCGCCGGAGTTGCTTGTGGTTCCGCCGGTCGATAGCCCTGTGGCTTTCTCTGCTGTGTTGCTCGTCATGACTCTATCTTAGCACGTATATCGACGTTTGTCAATACATCTGTGGGCCGAGTTCAAGCAGCCATCTAATCGGCTCCCACTTCCTTGACGTTCGCCCATAGTGTCTCGCCCAGTGCTCGCAAGCTAGGTACTGGGGTTGAAGGCATTTTGAGTTCGCGCCAGTCTATGACTACCTCGCCATTGTGCAATACGACCGTTGAGGAACCGGGCCACTTCTTCATACAAGCCCTCTCTGCTCAGACCACCATTCAGACCATAGTATACAGCGTTTCGGTACCATCTAGCCGTAGGCGAGGACGTCTCCTCTAATCAGCCACAGTGTATAATAAATCCAGGAGGTATCGAGTCAATGGGCCGTCCTGGATGAGCGATGACTTCGACGCATGGTTACCTTATGAGTTTTGGCCGGAACTGATGTAACTTCTGCCGAATAGCCACACACTTACGTGAAATAAGTAAGAGAGGCGTACCGTGACAGACCTTCTCCACAAAGCATTCACCGAGGCATCCAAGCGTGGAGCAAGATGCGCTCGCCGCCTGGATATTGGAAGAACGTGCCCTCGAGCAGCGCTGGGAAATGCTTTTCGCCGGCTCCCCGGACGTGCTCGCGCAACTGGCC
>JALYYZ010000120.1 GCA_030945985.1 Chloroflexota bacterium | reverse complement strand
CGAGATAAACCGCGCTACGCCGCGCACCCAATCGGCTATGCTGGAGGCAATGCAGGAGCATGCAGTCACCGTGGGTCGAAAGACTCACCCTTTGCCGGAGCCCTTCTTCGTGCTGGCTACCCAAAATCCTATCGACCTGCAGGGCACCTATCCTCTGCCGGAGGCCCAGCTAGACCGCTTTTTCTTCAAGCTGGCAGTTACCTACCCCCAGCATGAGGAACTCAAAGAGATAGCACGTCGCACGACCGGCAACAGGTCAGTCATGCCTCGTGTCGTGATGGACGCGGCCAGCCTCCAGCGCGTGCAAGAAGTGGTGCGAGAAGTACCCGTCGCCGAACCTGTGCTCGACTATGCTGCGCGCCTGGTGACCGCCACTCACCCGGAGGGCGGACAGGGTACATCTACAACCAGGCAATATGTCCGCTATGGCGCTAGCCCACGCGCCATGCAGACGCTTATCCTGGCAGGCAAGGTGAACGCTATTCTATCAGGACGCTACAACGTTTCCTATGATGATCTACGACGTGTAGCCTTGCCCGCCCTGCGCCACCGCATTGTCCTCAACGTCGAGGCCCAGTTGCAGAATGTGGGTACCGACTCGATTCTTGAGCAGATATTGGCCGAGGTAAAGCCTTGAGCTTTTCAAGAGTGGGCCGCAACCTCGGCTCTCTCCTGAAAAGGCGTCTGCCCCTAAAGCAAGGACCCCCTAGCACGAACGCAGGCGAGGCCCTTGTGGACAGTCAATTGCTCAACAAGCTGGACCGCCTATCCCTCTCGATAGGGCGCGACCTGATAGCGGGTCTCATGGGTGAACACCAGGCAGCGAGACGCACAACAGGTATAGAGTTTGCCGATTACCGCCAGTACAGCCCATCGGACGACATACGCCGTGTCGACTGGAACGCTTACGCCCGCCTGGGCACGCTACATGTACGGCAGGCACAGGCGGAGCACGACACCAACCTCCTTTTGCTGGTAGACGGCAGCCCCTCGATGGATTACGGAGAGCCGGATAAGTTTGTCGTTGCCCGCCGCCTGGCTGCTGCTCTGGGTTATATAGCCCTGGCGCACCTCGATAGTGTTGCCATACTCGCGCCCGGTGCGCTCCAGCGAGCCCGCACCGGAGAGATGCGCCAGGTGCCCATAGCGCGCATGACTTTTCGTGGCAGGGCAGAAGCAGGCAACCTCTTCAGGCACCTCGATAGCCTCCGAACCGGCCAGGCTGCCGACTTCGATGGTCCACTTGCAGTCTGGAACAGTGGGCAGGGTGCCACAGCGGGACGTATCGCAATAATCATCTCCGATCTATTGCTCGACGGCTACCAGGCCGGTGTGAAGCAGTTGGTATCGGAAGGTTATGCAGTGACCATGTTTCACTTGCTCAGCCCGGATGAATTGCAGCCACCAGAGGCGGGGGACTTCGAGTTCGTCGACAGTGAGACGGGCCAACAACTGGAGGTGCGTCTCGGACCTGAGAGCCTTGCGGAATATAACAGCCGCTTGAACAACTGGCTGGAAGAGAGCGCCACATGGTGCCGCGCCAATGGTGTTAATTACCTCTTGATGAGCAGCGACCAGGATATAGAGCGCATGCTCCTCGATACCTTACGCCGCCGAGGGATCACAACATGGCAGGCGTAACGTTGCTCGCGCCTGGCGCTGCGGCATGGCTGCTACTGGTGCCCGCGCTGATAGCTCTTTACATGCTGAGGCCGCGCTCCATACGCAAGCCTATTTCCAGCCTGCGGCTGTGGCGCGAGTTGCCGCAGATAGATAGGCCGAGGGCGCGCCTGCGCAGACCTCCGCTCTCTTTGCTGCTGTTGCTCCAGGCACTGCTCCTCTTAGCCGGGGGCCTGGCTCTCATGCGGCCTGCCCTGGCGCAGCCTGCTGCTCGCCATAAGATAATAATGGTGGACGCTTCGGGCAGCATGCAGACAAGAGAGAACGGGACTACCCGCTTTAATCAAGCGCTTCAGGAAGCGAAACGGATTGCAGGCACGGCTGCCCAGGATCGTATTACCCTCCTGCGCGTTGGCAGCATAGTATCTACAATCTGCTCGGCTTGCGCGCCTGACACTCTATTGCAACCGATGTCGGAAGCCCGCCCAGGAGGAGGACGTGCCGACTGGCAATCGGCGCTGGAAACCGCTGCGGGCCTGGAGAAGCGCTCCACAGGCGAACAGATTGCCGCTTACGCCATATCAGACGGCGCTTTCAGCCTAAGTAGCGCGTCCGAACTGCCCGACTCGCTCCACTTTGTGCAGGTGGGCAGCGCTCAACAAGGCTCCCAGGCTAACCGGGCGATCACGGCATTCAGCACACGGCGCGCGCCTAATGGCAACTCAGGTTACACAGCATACGCACGGGTGGACAACATGAGCAGCGAGCCGGCATCCGTGCAGGTGAGCGCCCTGGCCGACACAGTGCCATTGGGAGCGCACCTCGTGGATCTGCCGGCAGGGGGGCATACGGACATCACCTGGAAGATCCCGGTAGGCACAGCCAAGCTCACAGCAAGCCTGAACCCAGGTGACGCGCTGGCGGAGGACGATCAAGCTGTACTCTTTCTGCCCGCTGTGGGAGCATACAAAGTCGCTATAACTTCGGCACAGCCCGACCTCTATCGCCGCGCCCTGGCCGGTGTGCAGGGCCTCGAAAATGCCACAGCTGTCACGGCCACCGGGCAAACAGCTTTCACGATAATAGAAGGGGATCTACCGGACAAACTCCCTGCGGGCAACTTACTACTCATCAACCCCGCCGTGGCGGCGACGGCCCGCCTGAAGATATGGACGAGCCAGGGCGATAGCGATAACGTGTCACCATTGCCCGTCGAGGGGGCCCCGACCCTGCCAGGTATAGCGGGGGGCATTGATCTGCGCGCGCTGCTCATCGACAAAGCGCAGCGCGTGGAGCCCGCACCGTGGCTTGAGCCTGTTGTGCAATCGGAGGAGGGTCCGCTCCTTCTCGCGGGTGAGCCGCCGAATAGCGGAGGCCGCCGTATCGTTGCCCTGGCGTTCGATCCCCGCAGCTCCAATTTGCCAAAGCTGGCGGCTTTCCCGCTACTGATGGCCAACATTGCCGACTGGCTCTACCCCCTGGCCTCTTTAGGAGGGATCAACCCAGGAGCGTCCGTCTCGGTGCAACCCGGCATACAGGTCACCACGCCGGGAGGCCAAACTCTAACGGTAGGCCAATCGGGCGTCTTTGCGGATACCGAGCAACCAGGTATTTATAAGGCAGAGTATGCGCCCGTAAATGGCAAGACCGTGACACCGCTCTTTTTCTCGGTAAACATGCTCGACAGAACAGAGTCCGACAACAGACCACAAGTACACCCCGAGTTGGAACGCCACACACAGGTTGCGGTGCCGCCGATAACGGAGACGGCGGGTACGCAGCAGGAATATTGGCCCTGGTTGGCTGCTGCGGCCCTCACTCTAACCGGTGCCGAATGGCTCCTGTACTGCTGGAAACGAGGCAGTCTGTGAACAATATCAACTTCAGGCACCCTGATGTTTTTTGGCTCACGCTGCTGCTGATACCACTTATTCTCACCTTCTCACGGTTCCAGGGCAGGTTGAAGGGCCTGGCCAGGTGGAGAAGGAGGTTCTCTATACTGTTACAGAGCCTCACGACACTGCTCCTCCTGGCATCCCTGGCAGAACCTACCTTTGCACTGCCTGCAAAAGCGCAGACCCGAGCTTTGAGCCTTGCTGTAGTGCTCGACGTTTCGGGTAGCATCAGCGGGGCGAGCAACTTGAAGGCCATCAAATATGCTCAGGCGGTATTAGCAGCAGCTTCACCAGATGACGATATGCACTTTGTAGCGGTGGCCCGTACTGCGTTTATACTTTCTTCATCAGACGTGCGGGCAGGCTCGTGGGTGCAAGCGGCAACCAACAAGGGAACGGCCAACAAGCAAACACCGGCTCAAGACGCAACCGACCTGGCGGCGGGTCTGCGACTGGCCGGCAGCCTGCTAAAAGAGGGCGGCACCAGGAGAGTAGTGACGCTTACCGACGGCTGGCAAACCCAACACGACGCCGCAGCGGAAGCAGCCCAACTCTCGGCGCGCGGCATCGACCTACAGGTTGTGCCCCTCTCAGCGCTTGGTGGGTCTGAGGTGATACTCAAATCGGTAGACCTGCCTTCATATGCCCGCGTAGGCGATGCAATACAGAGCCAGGTAACTATTTTCAGTTCCACTGCCACTAGTGCCACGCTGCGCATCAACGTTGACGGCGCACCCTTTACAACACAACAGGTTAACCTCAAGATAGGCGAAAACCATATCAGCATCGACCAACAGCCTCAAATACCTGGCTTCCACCATATAGATGCCACAGTAGAGAGTAGCGCCGACACCTCCACCAGGAACAACGCGGGAGCCGCTACACTGGTCGTCAAGCCGCAGCCTCACGTACTGGTACTTGAAGAACGCGCGGGAGAAGCTGCCCAGATAAGCCATGCGCTCGGCAGCAAGCAAATAGTTGTTGATGTACATAATTCTTCCTCTGTACCCTCCAGGTGGAGCGAGTTGGAGGGCTACGATAGCATCGTGCTGAACAACGTGGCGGCCACCAGTTTGAGCCTGGACCAACAGCGCACTCTACAGGAATATGTGCGCCGCAGCGGTCACGGCCTCGTCGTGATAGGCGGCGAGACGAGCTTCGCCAAGGGGGGCTATGGCGACAGCGTTCTGGAAGATATGCTGCCCGTCTCCTCCCAGCCAGGCCCACGTCCGCAAAAAGGCGACGCGGCGCTTATACTCGTTCTGGACCGCTCACAGAGCATGGACGAGTGGATGGGCCTGAGCAGCCAGGTCACAAAGTTCAGCATGGCAAAAGAAGCGGCTCGCGTGGCGGTGGATGCCATGCGCCCCAACGACACCTTCGGCGTACTCACCTTCGACACGGAAAACATGTGGGCTGTGCCTGTGCAAAAGATGCAAGCCGGCACAGGCACAAGTGCGATAAAGCAGGCTATCACCGACATCCCCCTGGGTGGTGGCACAGATATCTTCCAGGCCGTAACGGAGGCATCAGGCGCTATCGGGAAGATTTCCGCCTCTACAAGGCATCTTGTGCTAATTACAGACGGGCATGACTACCACGATGGCGACTATGGCCCTTTGATTAGCCGGCTGGTTGCCGAGGGTGTAAGCCTTTCCACCATAGGAGTCGGGGGTGATGCGGACAAGGCTCTGCTTACACGTCTCGCCAGGCAGGGCCAGGGCCGCTACTATTTTACTGAGCAGATCGAGAACTTGCCTAAAATCGTCTTCAAAGATATGGACCTGACCCTCAAAGAAGCCGTTATAGAGGGCAAAGTGCAACCGCACGTCGGCGCTCCCAGCCCTGTACTAAGCGGTTTCTCTCCGCAGAGCATCCCGCAACTAAGCGGCTACGACCTGACGCGCGCCAAAAACGGCAGCGTGGTGGCACTTACCAGCGACGAGGGGCAACCATTGTTGGCCCATTGGAACTACGGCCTGGGCCGTGTAGTGGCATTCACCTCGGACGCGGGGCCGCGCTGGGCGGGCGGGTGGCTCTCCTGGAATAACTTCGCGCAATTCTGGAGCCAGGCAGTGCGATGGTCCATGCCTAGCCCTGCTAATCACGAAATGCATCCTTCGATAGTGGTTACGGAGCAGAGTCCAACAGCGCCCAACTCGTATGCTGCAACTGCGCATCTGTCCGTAGAAAGCCTGGATACAGATGGCAACTTCGTCGACATGGCGAAAGTAACGGCAGGTATACGTGCTCCTTCAGGTGTGGTAACGACAACCTTGCTGTCGCAATCAGCACCGGGCCGCTATGAGGCCGACGTGCCGGTCAGCGAGGCGGGCGCATATGAAGTAAGGTTAAGCCGGCAAGCCGGCGGTACCATAACGGAAACTGCCGGCTTTACTGCCCCACCGCTACGGGAGTGGATGAACGCAGGCACAAACGACCGGCTCCTCAAACAGATGAATAGCGGTAAAGAATACTCTAAAGAGCCCAAGCAAGCTCTCGAAGTCGGAGCTCTTCCGCAACCTAGCCCAGACAGAGAACCACTCTGGCACTATCCCATGTCGGCGGCTCTGGTCACCTTCTTGCTCAGTGTAGCCATGCGCCGGTTAGACTTCAGCCGTAGGAAGCGGAAAAGGGTGCTGTAGGGCTTATCAGGAGACCTGCTCTCACGCGATAAGCAACTTCTTGAGTAACGACCAATCCGTGTGGGTTTGGATTGGTTGTTCCTGGTGCAACTTCATGGACCTTTTAGCTTTTGAGAGAAAAACAAACAAATCAAAACCCGCAGGGTTTTGATTTGTTTGTTCCTGGAAATGAGTGCTCTTTCCTAGGAGGTCCATGAAGCAGCGCAAGATCGTATGCAGGTAGCGCCGCCGGATAGGCTGAAGCTTATACAGCAGCTATGGTCCTGGTGTAACACAAGGATTGTTGAAACGTTCGATCAGCGTCTGGGCAGTGCCTACCAGGCTATCGGAATAGCCCACAACCCAGGCGTCGCTGCCCGAGAGCGCCGATACGCCTCTGAGAAGGTTTAATGTGGGTCCAATGCTCGGTACGCCTGTCAGTCTCCACGAACGTCCGTCCCACTTTTCTACCAGAGCCTTCTGTGTACGGTCTACGTCCTGATAGTAGCCGACTGTCCATGCTTCACCCATTGGCGTGGCCGAAACAGCGGTGAGCAGGTTGAATTGCTCGCCATTGTTCGGGCTGGGTATGATACGCCAGCTATGCCCATCCCAGTGCTCGATGAGCGTACGGTAGACGCTCTTCTCGTTGCCACTGTAGCCTACGGCCCACACGTCATCGGATTTGGAGCCTGATATGCCGGTCAGGTAATTTGCGGCGGGGCCGCCATTTGGGGAAGAGACTACTTGCCAACTTTTCCCGTCCCAGTGTTCAACTAACGTATTTATCACCCCTGCTGAAGGAGAGTACTCTCCTACCGCCCACACATCATACGAGGATAGTGCCCATACGGCCATCAGTTGCGCCAGGTGAGCGCTGACTTCAGGGCCTGGGACTACGTGCCAGCTCTTGCCGTCCCAATGCTCGGTAAGTGCTCTGTAGGCACTTTTATCGTCCAGCAAGTAGCCCACAGCCCATACATCGTCCTGGGACAGAGCTGATATGCCCTGTAGCGTAGCATAGTTCGAGGCGAGCGCAGGCGTGGAAGCCGGTGTCCAGGAGATGCCGTTCCAGCGGATGAGCAGTGGGACTACGGCACTATTGCGGTCCAGGTGCGAACCTGCAGCCCATGCCAGTCCCGGCACAGTGACACAGACCGCGTTGAGCGTGCTGGCGGAACCCTGGGTATCTACGCTGGGTACGGTATGCCAGGCGCTACCGTCCCAGTGCTCGGTCAGCTCGGCAGAGCGTCCCTCACCATGGGCCAGACCCACGGCCCAGGCATCTCTGGGGGAGAGTGCCGCAATAGCCGCGAGGTTGTTTCCACCTTTGCCTATCTCGGACGTTTTCTCGTTTGTAATGAGATTCGGACTGGCAACAGCACGCCACGCGCTGCCGGCGCTACAATCAGCAGAGGGGACAGGGGGTGGCGTGCCTTCTGTGTAGGCGACCTTCTCACCTGCTTCGGTGCCTTTGGCAGGCTGAGGGGCAGATTGCGGTGACTTACCGGCGGGGGCGAATGGTCCCCAGCCAAAACGTAACGCAGCGCCGGCGCCCGTCACCACCAGCAGAAGCAGGCATACCAGCACGCCCCGCCAAATCTGAGTTGTGCTAAATTGCCTCGGAGCGTTCATAAAATGGTCACCTGTTCGCCAACTGTGCCCATGCCAGACCAATCTGTGTTGTGTTCACCTGTTATCTGCCGGGAACTGCATAGTCGGCGGCAATATACCACACCGGGAGACCTGCTACAACGCGCAAGGACCTGGCATGCCCCCTGTAGATCGAATGCTTGTTCGCGTGTTGCCGAATAATTTATATTGTGGCATGTACATGGAAGAAGTCCCAGAGTGATAGTATACGGTGACCCGAGCTACAACGCACCCCTGGACATGCTCGTCTGTCAAATCAAGGCCAGACTTGAGCAGTTATTGCTAAGAGAGGTAGGCGCACTACCCACCACCCCACCCACGTTAGACAGCCTGCGCTCGTTACTCGTCATCTGCGGGCAGCTTGAACAGGCCGCGCACGACGAGAAGACGACGCTGCCGTATGTCGAAGCGCTGCACATGGTCACCGCTCACGCTGCGTCGGCTTTCTATTTTGCCTGGTCCGCAGAAGATCAAGATGCTACCGGCGAAGTAGAAGCGGCACTGAACAAGGTATGGCTCACCTTACAAGACCTCTCCCCACCGGCTGTGACAGTTAATGTGAAGCTGCCCGAAGGATTCGCCTTTTATGCTCTGTACCCGGAGCAATATTGTGCCTCTGCCTTGCGCTGGGCAGCAGAGCACAGAGGCTCTATTCAGGATAAGGTACTCGTGGTGGGGATAAGAAGCATCGGCACCACGCTGGCGGCTGTTGTAACTGCTACCTTGAACGCGTCCGGCTGGAGTGCAAAGAGCATTACCGTGAGGCCCGGAGGCCACCCCTTCAGCAGGCAACTGACCCTGGAAGAAGATTTGGGCGGGGATATCGGGTGGGCCCTTGTAGTAGACGAAGGTCCAGGTATGTCCGGTTCCTCAATGGCTTCAGTAGCCGAGGCACTCGTTGATCGACCGGGGCGGACGGGTTTTTCACGAGAGAAGATCTGCTTCTTTCCCGGCCACTCAGGCCAGCCGGGTAGTGCCGCCTCGGACAGTGTGCGCCGGTGGTGGGACACCACCCCACGTTATGTGACACCGTTGAGCCAGGTTCAGTTCAGCGGGCTGGCTCTGCCTGATGCGCTTATCCTGTGGGCACAGCAGGTCACGAGCAAGGAGAGTGCGCCGGAGATACCCGAGATAGTAGAGATCAGCGGTGGCGCATGGCGAGGGAGAATATATAACGACCCGTCTGAATGGCCGCCTGCGTATATACCCTTCGAGAGGCCCAAATACCTGTGTATATTCCCGGATGAGACAACTCTGCTCTTCAAGTTCGAGGGCTTTGTGGGCATTCAGCACGGTAAGACTACTGCGGAGAAAGCCGTTGAACAGCTTGCGACCCTCGCGGAAGGTATCTGGACGCCCGCCCCGCTTGGCCATGTCCAGGGTTTCATATGCACTCCGTGGGTGAATGGTCGTCCGTTGTCCTTTCCGGACGCCGAGCCTGAGATGCTTCGTCACCTCGCGCGCTACATCGAGCATGCAGCCGGCCCGGCTATACCACGGGAGGAAGGCGATAACGCGACTGAACGCCTCGCGGAGATGCTTTACTGGAACACATGGGAGAGCCTGGGTGAAGAGGCAGCGCAAAGGACAAGGCAATGGGCTGAAGCTGCTCGTCATCACTCTATAGAGGGGCTGCCCACCTATGGCGACGGGCACATGGAGCCGCATGACTGGCTGCGCACGCCGCAAGGGATCAATCTCAAGGTAGATAGCACCGGACATGCCTGGGATCATACAGTCGTAGGTCGGCAGCCGGTAGCCTGGGATATTGCTGCATGTATAGTAGAGTGGAGGCTAGACAACAGAGCTGTGGCGACTCTTCTGCGCGCTTTCATGGAAGCAGGAAGAACCCCCATCCCACCTCCACTACTTACCTTCTACCTGCTGGCATATACCGCGTTCCGAACCGGGCTAAGCAAGATGTGCATGGACGCAACCGGCTATTACCCGGACGAGCAAGCGCGGCTTATGCAGGCATACACACTCTATAAGGGGGGGTTAGCCCATCTGCTGAAAAGTCCACAGGTGGTTCCGCTCGGTCCTACTCCTTAGTGCCTCTTCAAGCGACCTCCTGGGAAAGAGCGTTTCTTTCCCATACAACAAATCAAAACAAGAAATATTTTGATTTGTTGTCTCTCTTTCAAAAGCTAAAAGGTCCATGAAGCCGCATTAGTCATGGCAGGTAATAGAAGAGAACGCCCGCATGTGGTGCCTCCTCAAGTTACTTTGTAGAGAATGAGAGAAGAACAAACACTCCGAACCTCACGGGTTCGGAGTGTTTGTTCTATAAGAGATGGCATCTTTCTCGAGAAGGTCTCCCGAGCTTACTCTGTAGCGGCTGGCTGGCATTGCCTCACTGTTGGAGTAACTCTGAAAGGTTCCCTGTGTCGTTGAGGCTCAACACTTGCGCGCCATACTCCTCTAGTTTGAGAATGCTTACAGACGCCGGGCTGATCTCAATGCGTGAGAAGAGATCGAGTGGCATGCCGAGGAAGTGGAGCAGCATAGCCTTTATTATGTCGCTATGGCAGACAACGGCTACTGTACCCGCAGGGTGTTCCGACCGCAATTGCTCCAGCCGTGATACTACCCGAGCCTGAGCTTCGAGCATAAGCTCTCCGCCAGGAGGGCGCGTGCCGCTCCGAAAGAGGTTGAAGTTATGCCAGGTGGGTTCGTTTATCAGGTCCGTAAACTTGCGCCCGGTCCATGCCCCAAATTCCAGCTCATTGAAAGCTACATCAGTGTAGATGGTGAGTCCCAACTGAGCCGCAAGGGGTTGAGCAGTCTCGATGGCCCGCTCCATCGGACTGCTATATAAGGCATCGAGGCGTATGTGCGCCAGCCGAGCAGCCAGGGACCGGGCTTGTGCAAGCCCGGTCTCACTTAGATGTATACCGGGCATCCTGCCGGCGACGGTATTACTGAGGAGAGAGTGCGAGCCATGCCGTATCAGGAAAAAGATGGTCACATCTACCTCTACGTCTCGCCCAGAGCGTAACGCCGCATGACCTCTGTCGCGAAGTAGGCAAACTCTTCGGGCTGAACAGGTGGGCTTGTGTGGTGCGGGCGCTTACCCCTGGAGGGAGGTGTGAAGCAGAGCGTGATCGTGGTATCGAACTCCTCCAGCGCCTTCATCTGCCGGTCGAACCAGGCTATGGCGTCCGGCCTGTGCCAGTCGGCCCAGCTTATACCTGTGCGCACCCGCTTCACACCCAACTTGCGGAGCCACTCAACCGCGAAATCGAGCCTGTGGTCCTCAAAGTGGAACCATTGCACAATGCCCATCTCCGGGTTGAAAAAGCCGGCTGCGGGCTTGGGCGTTCCATCAGCGCGTATGAGCCCCATATAGAAGTGGCGGTAATAAGAGCTGCCCTCGCTCTCTTTGTGCCGGGTAGTGGCTTCCCAGGTCGCGGGCAAGTCAAGCAGGCTATACCAGAAGACCCTCTCCACCTCAGGCATGTCCAACAGCAACTCAGTGGTGCGCTGCAAGCCAAAAACCTGCACTTCGTCGGCTCCAAAAGTAGAGACGCCCACTTCCGTGACCCACACGGGCAGGTCAGTTACAGCACGTATTTCCTCGATCTTGTGAGGCCAGTCGGTAATTTGCCAATGATTCCAGTCAAGCGGAAAGCCATGCACGGCTACTGCGTCAAGGCAATCGAGAAGCCCCTGGGCCTTGAGCAGCACGATGAAGTTCGGATCGATTGGCGATATACCTCCCAGGACGCGCTTTACACCGGGAGTGACTTCACGCACAGCCTCTGCTGCCATACGCGTCATAGTAGCGAATTCTTTCCAACCCGGGTCCATTTCAAAGTCCCAATGGGAGAGGTTATTTGGCTCATTCCAGAACTTTACCGCTTCAATCATTATTTCTCCTGGCAGTTGCCGCGTGCTTTGCCCAATTGCGTGGATCTGATCGCAAGCACTATATCCTTTTCAAAGTATGGTATAGATAGAGACGTGTAAGCATTCTCAGCTTGCATCACTTCTGCAGACAGGCGCGGCCCACCATGCTGCCGGTGAGCCACTACACTAAACGAATAATCTGCTACTTTTGTGCCCGAGTAGCTCTCCCAGAACTCGTCACTGTACTCACCTGGCTGCAGATCAGGGAGTATGAGAGTTAATGGTTCCGTCTCCACGCTCCCTGAGTAGGGGTCACGAAGCAACCAAACGAGCGCTTGATTGCCGTCTCCACAGCCAAACGGTAGGATCTCCGCTGCATGCTCCCCACCCTCACGCAAGACTTTCAACAGGTGGCCCACGGGCACAGGCGAATAAATCGTCCAATCGATTGCGCCCGAGTTAACAAAGCGCGACAAGCCCTGCTGCACATCATGCATACCTGCAGATAAGCAATGTGGGGTGCGGAAAGGCCAGCGCATGCCGCTACCCACTCCACCCGTTGCCAGGTGCGCCCAACTCATATTGTGGTAGTACTCCTGCTCAAAGCTCTCGGACAGCTTGCGCTTGAGGGTCATAAAGGAATAAATTGGACCACTCTCTGTATCCATATACGGGCGCTTCTCAGCGATTTGTTCG